>JBAWVU010000028.1:0-14028 GCA_037147135.1 Chloroflexota bacterium | reverse complement strand
CGCCGCGTCGCCCGCGGGGGCCGCTTCACCGGCGGCCTTCCGCGACCGGGTGGCGCGGACGGGCTTCGGGGCGTCCGCGGGCATCGCCATCGCGGCGATCGCCGGGGCTTCGGCGAACGTCGGGGCCTCGGCAGACGTCGCGGTCTCGCCCGCATCCGTCGCCGCGGCAGGCTTCCGGGTCCGTGAACGTCCGCGACCGCGCGCCGGGGCCTCGTCGGGTGTCGAACCTGACGAGATCACTGCCGGGGTCTCCGTAGTGGTCACTGCCTGGGTCTCCGCCGCGACCGGCTGGACCGTGGGGTCCGTCGCGGGCCCCGCCGCGGAGCGGCCGCCTCGCCGCCGAGCTGCCGGTGCCTCGTCGCGCGGCGCATCCGCTCCCGATCCCGACGGACCGCGGCCCCCGCCCTGCGGGGCACGGCCACCACCGCCGGCTCCCTGGCGCTGCGCCAGCTGAGCGCGGAGCATCGCCTCGAGCTCCGGCGGGACCTCGCTGAATCCCTCGCCGGACTGTGAGCGCTCGGGCCTGTCGGCGCGACCGCTGCGGACCGGAGCGGGCCGGTCGACCCGTGGTCCGCGGGCCGGCTCGGGCGCCCTCCCGACACCTCCGCCGCGACCGTAGCGCTCGCGGTCGACCGCGGTCGAGTAGCCGGCGCGTCCGCCCCGTGCCTGCTGGCCGCCGCGTCCGCTGCGGCCTCCCGGCACCTGGCCGCTGCCCTGGCCTCTCCGTCGCTCCGCGATGAGGTACTCGGGGATCTCCGGCTCCTCGTCCAGATCGTCGAGGTCCGCGGGCGCGGCCGGGCCGCGCACGGGGGTCGGCGCCGGAGGCATGCCGAGCTGGCCGTCCCACACGGACCCGAAGGTTGCCCGCGTCGCCGGCCGCGTCGGGAGCTCGTCGGCCTCGGCCTCCTCCTCGACGTCATCCAGCCGAATCGTCTCGATCTGGTCGATATCGATGACGACGCCGTCCGGACCCTGCGGGACCTCGACGCCATCGCGTCCACCTCGGCCCCGGCCCCGGCCGCGACCTCCGCGCCGCCGCCGCCGCCGGCCGCCATCCGCGGACCCAGCGTCCTCGCCGGCCTCTCCGGCCTCTCGAGTCACGCCGACCTCGCCGGCATCGAGCTCCTCGCCCGTCTCCAGCTCCTCGACGACCTCCTCGAGCTCCTCTTCCGCGTCGACGATCGCGGCGGCCGCCACGGCCTTCGCGGGGCGCGACGCCTTCGAGAGCTTCTCGCCGGGCAGGGCCACGAGCCCGCCGCCCGTCGCCAGGATCTCGCCACCCACTGCCGCTGGCTCGCCACCCACTGCGGCAGGCTCCTCGACCACGGGCTTCGCCCGTCCCCGTCCGCGGGCGGCCACGGGCGCCGTCTCGGCACCCGGCTCCCGGGAGGAGCGCCGCGTCGAGACCCGCGGTTCGGCCTTCTTCTCCTCGGTCGGCTTGGCGCGTCCGCGTCCGCGCCCGCGACCCCGGCCGGTCCCTTCGCTCTCCTTCTCCGGCACGACGGTCATCGAGAGGTCGGCCTCATCGGCCTCCCGCTCGCGCACCGGGACCCGGTCGGTCTGGGAGATCTTCGTGATGTCCGTGAAGAGGTCGGCGGCCTCGATGAGATCGGAGCTGGTGTTCCCGCGGAAGCTGATGACCTCGCAGCGGACGCCCATCTCCTGGACCGCGCGTATGGCCGGCGCGAAGTCGCCATCGCCGCTGACGACGATCGCGATGTCGAGGTTCCGGGCCGTCTTCATCATGTCGACGACCAGCTCGATGTCGAGGTTGGCCTTGACCTTGCCGTCGCCGTACTTGCGGATGTCCTTGCTCACGACCTTGTAGCCGTGTCGACTGAGGAACGAGTGGAAGTTGCGCTGGTTCTCGTTGTCCGGGTCCAGCCCGGTGTATGCATAGGCGCGGACGAGGTCGCGGCCCGAGCTCGCGTGCTTGAGGAGGTTGACGTAATCGACGTCCACCCCCGCCGCCTTCGCCGCGTAGAAGATGTTCGCAACGTCCACGAAGACGGCGACGTTCTTGCCCAACGATGACTCCTTCTGTGCCGGACTCCGTCCGGCGTCGTTCCCGCCGCCGGCTGGGCCGGCGGCCGGGGGGTCAGGTGGCGCGTCCTCCCGGGGCGCCGATCGCGCAGGCGAGTCGCGGGCCCGAGTCCTCGAACCCGAACCGACTCCACCGAGCGCGCACTGAGGTATCCGATGGTGTCGCCGCCTCCACGACTCGACAGCCCTTGTTCCGTGCCGACCTGATGAGCTCCGTGAGCAGGATGTCCGTCACGCCGACCGGGTCGGCACCGTCGGCGACGGCGAGGACGTCGATGACGCCCACGTTCGAGCCGGCGGCCGGTGACGGACGGAGCGACAGCACGGCGCCCCCGACGATCTTGCGATGCGACTCCGCGATGAGGATGCTCGCCTGCGGGAGCGAGACGAGCTGGCGGAGGACGTCAGCCGCGGCGGACGTCCCGGCCGCGAGCGCTCCCCCGCTCTCGAGGACGGCGACGAGCCGCTCGACGTCGGTGATCCGTGCCGCACGAACCTGGTAGTCCAACTCCCGGCTCGAACCTCTGCGAGCACCGTGCGGGCCGCGCGTCGCGTCTGCCGGAGACCTGCGTCTCCACGGCTGCGGCGAGACGCCGCTGGTCCCATCGGTCGCGGGGGCCGGTGCGAGACCGTCGCGACGACCTGTCCGCAGCGCGCCGTCGAGTTCACGACCGACCGAGGGCCCGGGCGCGACACACCGCGACCGCGGAACGTCCGAGAACGTAGCGCGCGGAGTGCCGAAGCGTAACGACGCGCGCACCCGGCCACTTGCAAAGGAGCAGGCTGCCGCTAATATACGGCATCGCTTCGGCGGTCGAGCGCGCGTCGTCCCCGTGCGTTCGTCCGGCGGTGGATCCCGGCACAGGGAGCGGTGCGCACCGCGCTGCGGGCGCAGCACACTCTCCGGACCGGGGCCACCGTCATCGGGCCCGAGCGGAGGAGGCTCGCACCCGTCGCGTACGACCGGGGATCGGCCGGCGCGAGGAACAGTGGAGGAGTACATGAAGACTTGGAGACTCGGCGCCGTCGTGGCGACCGTGGCGATCGTCGCTGCGGCCTGCTCGAGCAGCGGCTCCACCCCTGCGCCCAGCGCGGCAGCCAGCGCAGGTGCCAGCGCCGCGGCGAGCGCCGCGGCCGCCACGTGCACGGGCACGCTCACGATCGGGACCGAGCTGCCGATGAGCGGTGGCGAGACCGCCAACGGCGAGCCCACCGCCAACGGCGTGAAGCTCCTCGTGGACCAGATCAACAAGGCGGGCGGCCTCTACGGCTGTCAGCTCGCCGTGAACGTCCAGGACGACGCGGTCAACGGCGTCCACGACCCGCAGCAGGGCGCCAAGAACATCGGGACGCTCGCCGCCGATCCCACGGTCATGGGCGTCGTCGGGCCGTACAACTCGAACGTGGCCAAGGCGGAGGTCCCGATCAGCAACGAGGCCGGCCTGCTCCAGTGCAGCCCGGCGAACACGGCCAACGAGGTGACGCAGCCGCCCGGCGGCGACACGCTCCGCACGGCCCACCCGGACAAGATCGCCTACATCCGCGTCGCCACCACGGACAGCATCCAGGGCCCGGCGATGGCCGACTACATGTTCCAGGACCTCGGTGTGAAGAGCGTCTACATCATCGACGACACCGAGACGTACGGCGTCGGCGTGGCCGACACGTTCGAGGCTGAGTTCACCAAGATCGGCGGCACCGTCGTGAAGCGCGACAGCGCCCCCAAGTCCACCTCCGACTACACGCCGCTCTTCACGTCGGTCGCCGGGCAGAAGCCGCAGGGCGTCTACCTCGCCGGCACCACCCCGAGCGGAATGGGCCTCGCCCTCAAGCAGGGCCGCACGGTCCCCGGCTTCGAGACGATCCCGTTCGGCGGGCCTGACGGCATCGCCGACCTCGGCCCCGCTGGCACCGAGGGCGCGACGATCACGGTCGCCGGCGCCGCAGCCGCGAACCTGTACGGCACCGTGGCCGGCGCCCACGACATCGCCGATCCCCAGGCCTTCACCGACGCGTACAAGGCCCTGTTCGGCACGGCCCCCGGCGCCTACAGCGCCGCTGGCTACTCCTGCGCCCAGGTGATCGTCGAGTCCCTCGACGCGGCCATCAAGGCCGGCGTCACCGATCCCGCGGCGCTCCGCGAGGCGGTCCGCGCCCACGCGACGACGACGACGAACAAGTTCGACACGCAGCTCGGCACGATCAGCTTCGACAAGTACGGCGACATCACGACGCCGTTCATCTCCTACTACGTGACGGACATGACGCTCAGCCCCGCTGGCTGGGTCTTCATCAAGCAGGTGGCGTTCGCGGACCCGAACGCCCCGTAAGTCCACGGACCACGGGGCCGGCGAGCGGGAGCTCTCCGGCCCCGTCGACCATCCGGGAGCATTCGCTCCCTCCGCCGTCCACGCAGCCATCTCCGCCGCCTCGCGGCCCCACTCGAGGGCGACCCTGAGCATGAGACCTGACGTCGTGCGGGTGATCCGTCCGATCCTGATCGTCGCCGTCTCGCTCGTCGTCGCGTGGTTCCTGCTGGGCGGGACCCAGCAGTTCATGAACTTCCTCACGCTGGGCGCCATCTACGCGCTCATCGCCCTCGGGTACACGATGGTCTACGGGATCGTCGAGCTCATCAACTTCGCCCACGGCGACCTGTTCATGTTCGGCGCGTTCGTGGCGATGTGGATCCTCACGGTGCCGCTGGGCATGACCGGCGCGGTCGACGACCCGATCCGGCTCATCGTCATCCTCGTCGTGGTCATGCTCCCGACGATGATCTTCATGGGCCTGCTCGGGACGTTCATCGAGCGCTTCGCCTACCGGCCCCTGCGCCACGCGCCGCGCCTCGCCCCGCTCATCACCGCCATCGGCGTCTCGTTCATCCTGCAGAACGTCATCTACGTCCTGTTCGGCCCCTCCCCGGTGACCGTCCCGCAGGTCTTCCCCCTCACCCGCTTCGACTTCCTCGGCGGCAAGGTCAGCTACCTGAGCCTGTTCATGGTCGGGGTGGCGATCTTCCTCATGATCGCGCTCCAGCTCTTCGTGAGCCGGACCCGGCTCGGGCGCGCGATGCGCTCCACGGCCCAGGACCGGGAGGCCGCCGAGCTCATGGGCGTGGACATCAACCAGACGATCGCGATCACGTTCTTCCTCGCGGCGGCCCTCGCCGGGGCGGGCGGCACGATCCAGGGGCTCTACTTCGGGAGCGTGCAGTTCAACCTCGGCTTCTATGTGGGCCTCAAGGCGTTCACGGCCGCGGTCCTCGGCGGCATCGGCAACACGACGGGCGCCGCCCTCGGCGGGTTCATCATCGCCTTCATCGAAGTCCTCGCGACGCAGCTCGGCTACTCACGCTGGTCGGAGGTGGCGGTGTTCAGCGTCCTCATCCTCGTCCTCGTCTTCCGCCCGTCGGGCATCCTCGGGCAGCAGCTGGGAGAGCGGGCATGACCGCGCGCGCCGGTGCCGCCCCCGGCACCAACCGTGGGGGCTTCCGCGCGATGCGTGACCGCGTGAGCGCGCTCGCAGCCGGGCATCGCTCCACGACGATCATCGTCGGCTGGATCATCGTGGCGACGGCGCTGCCGTTGCTCATGCTCCTGCCGCCGTTCAGCACGTTCCAGAACCAGAAGCTCTGGATCGACGGGTTCGCCAACGCCGGCGTCTTCATCCTGCTCGCGCTCGGCCTGAACATGGTGGTCGGGTTCGCCGGCCTGCTCGACCTGGGATACGCGGCGTTCTACGCGATCGGCGCGTACACGTACGCGCTCGCGGCTTCGCCGACGCTGCCGTGGATCTCCCTGCACGTCCCGTTCTGGCCGATGCTCCTCGTGGGCGCGGCGGTCGCGGCCATGTTCGGCATCCTGCTCGGGGCACCCACCCTGAGACTCCGCGGCGATTACCTGGCGATCGTGACGCTCGGCTTCGGCGAGATCGTCCCGGCCGTCTTCCTCAACGCGGACAAGATCACGAACGGGACGAACGGGATCGGCGGCGTGTACAAGCCCGACCTCCTCGGCTACCAGTTCACGCTGGGCAATCCGCTGCCCTACTACATCGCGATGGTCGCGATCATCGCGGTCGTCATGATCTTCGTATACCGCCTCCAGGATTCGCGGCTCGGTCGCGCGTGGATGGCGGTCCGCGAGGACGAGCTCGCCGCGGCGAGCAGCGGCGTGAACACGGTCACGACCAAGCTTCTCGCGTTCGCCCTGGGCGCCTCCACGGCCGGACTGGCGGGCGTGTTCACCGCGGCGAAGCTCACCCTCGTGAGCCCCGACCAGTTCTCCTTCGCGGTCTCGTTCACGATCCTCGCGATGGTGGTCCTCGGCGGCATGGGCAACGTCTGGGGCGTGGCGATCGGCGCGTTCATCCTCTACACGATCCAGAGCGTGGTCCTCAAGCAGCTCAACCCCTTCTTCGGCGAGAAGGGGCTCAACGTGCCGTTCCTCAAGGACATCGACTTCGTCCAGTACCAGTTCCTCCTGTACGGCCTCGCTCTCGTCCTCATGATGTTGTTGAGACCCGAGGGCCTCTTCCCCAGCAGTCGACGGAAGCGCGAGCTGCACACCGAGCAGGATGAGAACGTCGGGGATGAGCTCGGGCCTGATCCGTCCTCCACGCCGATGGAGCAGACATGAGCGCCACGGTCGTCGAGCCCGGCGCCGGCGTCGTCCTCCAGGCGAACAAGGTGACGAAGGCCTTCGGCGGCCTCGTCGCCGTCAAGGAGGTCGATCTCGTCATCCCGCCGACCTCGATCGTCAGCCTGATCGGACCCAACGGCGCGGGCAAGACGACGTTCTTCAACGTCGTCGCGGGGATCCTCGATCCCACGTCGGGCGACGTGACGTTCCGCGGCCACCGGGTGATCGCCAGGCCGGTCCGCGCGTGGTTCGAGCCGGTGGTCTGGGTCCTGCCGTCCGTGATCGTCGGCGTGATCGCCGCGATCGTCTACCTCGCCACGGCGAATGCCGATGCCACGGCGGTCGTCGTGCTCGGCGCGATCGGCCTGCTCATCGTCATGTTCCTCGCGGCCATCGTCCGGCCGGGCTGGTACCTCCGGTTGCTCACCGCGGCGGGGGTCTTCCGCAGCTCCCGCCCGAACGACATGGTGAAGGCCGGGATGGGGCGGACGTTCCAGAACATCCGGCTCTTCGCGAACATGACCGCCCAGGAGAACGTCCAGGTCGGGATGCACACGAAGATGCGCGCCAACGCGGCCGACGCGCTCCTCAGCACCCCGCGGGCGCGCGCCGAGGAGCGTGCGTCCGTGACGAAGGCGCGCGACTACCTCGCGCTCGTGGGTCTCAAGGGTCGTGCCGGAGAGCTCGCGAAGAACCTCCCGTACGGCGACCAGCGGAAGCTCGAGCTCGCGCGTGCCCTCGCGAGCCAGCCGGCGCTCCTCCTGCTCGACGAACCGACAGCCGGGATGAACCCGCGCGAGACGGCGGAGATGACGCAGTTGATCGACCGTCTCCGCCGCGACCTCGGCATCTCGATCCTCCTCATCGAGCACGACATGAAGGTGGTCATGGGGATCAGCGACAGGATCTACGTGCTCGACCACGGCGAGCTCATCTCGCAGGGGTCACCGCAGGAGGTCCGGTCCGACCCGCGCGTCATCGAGGCCTATCTCGGGAAGCCCCCGACATGAGCCAGGCGACGGCGGTGACGGCCGCTCAGGACGCCGGGGCCGGCCAGGCCATCCTGAGCCTGACGGACGTCCACACCTACTACGGTCACATCCACGCCCTGCAGGGCATCACGGTCGAGGTTCGCGCGGGCGAGATCGTCACGCTCATCGGCGCCAACGGCGCCGGCAAGACGACGACGCTCAAGACGATCTCGGGCATCCTGCACCCCCGACAGGGGTCGGTGACCTTCGAGGGCAAGGACATCAGCAAGACGCCGGCCCACACGCTCGTCCGCCGCGGGATCGGGCACGCGCCGGAAGGTCGGCGGATCTTCTCGCGGCTCACCGTGCTCGAGAACCTCCAGATGGGCGGCTTCACCCGGTCCCAGGCCGAGGTGACGCAGGACATGGAGCACGTCTTCGACCTGTTCCCGCGCCTCAAGGAACGCACCACGCAGCGCGGTGGCTCGCTGTCCGGCGGCGAGCAGCAGATGCTCGCGATCGGTCGTGCCCTCATGTCGCGGCCGCGCGTCCTCCTCCTCGACGAGCCGTCGCTCGGCCTGTCGCCCATCCTCGTGCAGCAGATCTTCGGGATCATCGCGGAGATCAACGCCCGCGGGACCACGATCCTCCTCGTGGAGCAGAACGCCCTCCAGGCACTGAACGTGGCGAACCGCGGGTACGTGCTGCAGACCGGCCAGGTCGTGCTCTCGGGCCCCGCCGCCGAGCTGCGCTCCAACGAGATGGTCCGGAAGGCCTACCTCGGCGAGGACTGACGCAGCGGTCCTCGTTGGGCGCGCCCGGGACATCGACGGGCCGGCCCGCGCCTCGCTACGCTCGGCGCATGCGCACGAGCAGGACGATCCAGGTCCTCGACCTCCACGCGGGCGGCGAGCCGCTCCGCCTCATCACCGCGGGCTACCCGCCGGTCCCCGACGCGCCGATCCTCGAGCGGCGCCGCTGGGTGCGCGAGCACGCCGATGACGTGCGCCGGATCGCCTGCTTCGAGCCGCGCGGCCACCGCGACATGTACGGCGCCGTCCTGCTCCCGCCGCACCGGTCGGACGCGGATGTCGCCGTCCTGTTCATGCACAACGAGGGCTACAGCACGATGTGCGGCCACGGCATCATCGCGCTCGGGACCGCCCTCGTCGAGGAGGGGTGGTTCCCCGCGCTCGCGCCCACGACGACCATCCGCTTCGAGGTGCCGGCAGGACTCGTGACCGCCGAGGTCGCCGTCTCGCTCGACGCGCTCGGTGCCCCGGTCGTCGAGCGCGTCCGCTTCGAGAATGTCCCCTCGTACCTCGCCGCACGCGATCTGGTCCTCCGGCCGGACGGCGTCCCGCTCGCCGGCTCGGCGGAGACGCGCGACGCGCTCCGGGCCGATATCGGGTTCGGCGGCGCGTACTACGGCATCGTCGACGCCGCCGATCTCGGGCTCCGAGTCGTCCCGGCGCACGTGGAGGCGCTCACCCGCGCAGGGGCCGCCATCACGGAGGTGCTCCGTCGCGACCATGTGCCCGTGCACCCGTTCGAGCCGGACCTCGGCTTCGTCTACGGGACGATCATCGTGGACCGCGACCCGGCGACGGCGCCCGACGGCGCGGCGACCGACGCGGACATCCGGAACGTGACGATCTTCGCGGAGGCGGAGGTCGACCGCTCTCCGTGTGGGACCGGCACGTCCGCGATCCTCGCGCGCGACGCGGCGATCGGCGCGATCGGCGTGGGATCGACGCTCCGCAACGCGAGCATCACCGGGGCCGTGTTCGAGGGCGGCGTGGCCCGTCGGACGACGCTCGGGCCATACGCGGCCATCGTCCCGACCGTCGCGGGGACGGCGCACGTGACCGGGACCGCGACGTTCGTCGTCGACCCGCGCGACCCGCTCGGCGGAGGGTTCCTCCTCCGCTGACCGCCTCGACCGCGATCCGCGCGCGCCGGCCGCGGGCCGAACGGCGATCCGCCCGCGCCGACGGCGACCCTCGCGCACCGGCCGCAGGCCGGACGCGCTACCTGCTGCCGTGTCGGACGGTGAAGATATCGAACGCGGCCCAGGAGAGCGCGATGAGCGCGATGCCCGCGAGCCAGAGCCCGGGCGCCCGGTCCGGCGTGAGCGAGCCGGGTCCGGCCGGGCCCGTCACGAGGCCGAACAGGCGGACGACGTACGCGACGAGGCCCAGGGCGGCGAGCACGGCGAACGACCGCCACCCGTCGATGCCGATGGGGACGTCCCCGGCCGCGTAGGGGAGCGCGATGAGCGCGAGGGTCGCGAGCGAAACGAGGAAGACGACGATCCCCGCGCCCTCGAAGGCGTTGCCGGTCACCGCGGGGATCCCCGACCCGCCGCCGGCCGTGTACCACGGGAGCACGCAGGCGACGAGGAGGACGAGCGACGCGATCGCCGCCACCCAGCGTCCACGACCGAGGGTCCGTCGATGGATCGACATGTCAGGTCGAATAGACCTCGGGGCGGAGCACACCGACGTACCGGAGGTTCCGGTAGCGCTCGCCGTAGTCGAGGCCGTATCCCACGACGAACTGGTCGGGGATCGTGAAGCCGACGTAGTCGACCGGGATCTCCACGAGCCGCCGGGCGGGCTTGTCGAGGAGCGTGCAGATCCGCAGGGATGCGGGGTTCTTGCCCCGGAGGTACCGGACGAGGTAGTTGAGCGTGAGGCCGGTATCGATGATGTCCTCGACGAGCAGGACCTCGCGACCGTCGATGCTCGCCGAGAGGTCCTTCAGGATCCTCACGAGGCCCGACGTCTCCGTCATCGCTCCGCCGTAGGAGGAGACCTCCATGAGGTCGATCGTGAGTGGCAGCGCGACGTGCCGCATGAGGTCCGCCATGAACGGCAGTGAGCCCTTGAGGACGCTCACGAGCGTGAGCTCCCTGTCCGCGTAGTCGTCGGTGATCCGCGCGCCGAGCTCCGCGACCTTCGCCTGGATGACCTCCTCGGAAAGGAGGACGTCGGCGACGTCGGCGTGGAGGTCGGCGGCGGGGCGGCTCATGGAACGTTGCCTGCGCTGCGTTCAGGCGTCCGACCGGTGCCGGCGGCGCGACCGCCGGGCCGGGCGCGGGTCGACGGCGCCCGCGATGGCCCCGACCGGATCGGGATCGGGGTCGCGGGCCATCCCGCCGGTGGCGTGGCTGGGCCGGGCGCCCGCCGCCCCTGGGGCCGGCCGCACGTCACCCGGGATCGCGGTGTCGAGACGGGTGGCCCTGGGCGGCGTCGTCTGGCCCACCGTCCCCGAGAGCGCGTCGGCGAGCCCGATCCGGCCGAACTTGAGCATGAGCGCCCTGAAGTCCTTCGCGTAGAGGAGCTTCACGCGGACGTCCGGGTAGAGCTCACGGAGGCGGCGCAGCTTGCGGTTCTTCTTCCGGACGAGCTTCTGGCGGAGCGTCGTGAGCTCGACGTACAGGTCCATCTCCGGGAGGTAGAAGTCCGGGGTGAAGCTCTCGACGACCTGGCCGCGGAGATTCCAGACGAGGGGGAACGCGCGCGGCTCGTATTCCCACGCGACGGCATAGAAAGCGAGGATCCGGGCGAGCTCCGCCTCGCTCGCGTGGGCGAAGGCGGTCTCCGCGGATGGGCCCTCGGGCGCGCCATCGACGCCCGAGGCGATCGAGTGGAGGCGCAGCTGCCGATCCATCTGCCCAAGTCTAGCCGGTCGAGCCTGCGGCGGCATCAGACGGGGCGGCGGCGCGGCGCCGGCGCCCGGCGCGCGTATCATCGACGGCGATGGCACGACGCATGACCGATCCAGGGACAGCCGCCGGACCGCGCGAGCGTGATCCGGTGACCGCCGGCTCACCCGCGCTGACCGCCGGCGCCGCCGACCACTCCGATCACTTCCGCCACTCGTACTCGAAGGACCGGGCCGTCCTCCTGCGCCGCCTGAGCCGCATCGAAGGCCAGGTCCGGGGGATCGGCCGGATGATCGAGCGCGAAGAGTACTGCGTGGACATCCTCCAGCAGACCGCCGCGCTCCGCGCCGCCGTCGACGCTCTTTCCGTGCTCGTCCTCGAGGATCACGTCCAGGGGTGCATCCGTACCGCCGCCGAGCGCGGCGAGGCGGATGCCTACGTCGACGAGGTCCTCGACGTGGTCCGTCGCACACTCGGCCGCCCGATCCGCGGCGGGGCGCGGGGCTGACGGGCCGGCCGGTGAGCCCGGTCGCGCGCACGGCCGTCCGGCCTCCGGTCATCGCGCCGGCGGCGGTCCACGTGGAGCGGCGGGGCAACCTTCGCCGCACCGAGGACCGTGCGATCTACGCGGCGCTCAGCTTCACCGGACGGGCCGCGCTCATCCTTGCCGGCCCCGGCCCGGCGGGCGACCGGCTCGCCGAGCTGCTCGCGTTCATCGCCCGGATGGCCGGCGCCCGGCGGGCGGCGGTCCTCGTCCCGCGCCCGCAGCGGCGGCTCGCCGTCGTCGTCGGGGCCGGCGAGCCACCCGGCGCCGCGCTCGAGCTCGCGGCGTGGCTCGACGCGGGGACTCCGCGCTCGCGAGCGGAACGGGCCACCGCCGGACCCGCACCCGTCGCGATCGTCGTCCTCCCGACGGGGCGCGCGGGCGTCGGCGGGCCGCGTCCGCGGACGCCCGCGCGCGGGGCGGTGGCCGGGGAGGGCCCCGATGGCCTGACACTCGGGTTCGACTTCGGCGGCCCCCGCGCGGCGGCACGGCTCGCGGACCGGGTGCCGCCCCCCGTCGTCCGCCAGACGTCGGCGATGCTCGCCGTCATCGCCCGCGCCGCGGCCGATGAGCGCGAGGTCTCCGACCTGCGCCGGACCGACGCGGAGCGCAAGCGTTTCGTCTCCACCGTTGCCCACGAGCTCCGCGCGCCGATGACGGGGCTGGCGGGCTACCTCAGCCTCCTGCTCAAGGGCAGCGAGGCGGACCCCGCCGATCGCGAGGAGTTCCTCGAGCGAAGCCGGCGCATCGTCGACACGATGGCCGAGCTCGTGGACGACCTGCTCGAGGTCTCGCGGATCGGATCTGAAGCGCTCGACCTCGAGATCGGCATGGTCTCGCTCGGCGATGTGCTCCTCGCCGCGAGGGATCAGCTGGAGCCGTCGGCCGCGGCGAAGCCCGTGGGGCTCTCCGTCCGGCCGGTGTCGAGGCTCCGCACCGCGATGGGTGACCGAAGGCGCGTCGAACAGGCGGTCGTGAACCTCGCGGGCAATGCCATCAAGTACACGCCTCCGGATGGGGCGGTCGAGATCGAGGCCGCGTTCGACGGGCCGGTGAGCCTCGTGTTCGTCCGGGACACGGGACCCGGGATCCCGCCGGCGGAGCACGAGCGCATCTTCGAGCCGTTCGCCCGTCTCGACATCCATCGGTCGGTGACCGGCACGGGGCTCGGGCTCCCGATCGCCCGGGACCTCGCGCGGATGATGGGCGGCGACATCGGAGTGGCCTCGGCGGAGGGGCGTGGGTCGACGTTCGTCCTCGCGCTCCCGGGGCCGACAGACCCGCCTTCGGTCGTCGTCGGCGAGTCACTCGAGCGTGCTCTCGCCGCTGAGAGCCTCCGGCTCGGCGTCGGCCGCGACTCGGACGGCCGGCCGAGCACGGAGACCGCCGTCGTCGTCGTCGAGCGCGACCCGGGCGAGCCCGGGGAGGCGCTGGGTTCTCCACCGCCGAGCGCAGCCCCCGGCGGAGTTATCCACCACCGGACCGATGCCCCGCGAAGTCGTGGATAACCACGTTGACGCGCCAACGCCGCGGGTCTACCGTCCGCCTTCCGCACGGACTGAAGGGCCGGCGGCGGAGGGCGTGGCTCACGAGGGGCCCGGGGAGACCCGGCCGTGAACCGGACGAGTGGCGCCGGGACCCGCCGACCCGAGTGCGAACCGAACGGCGTCGGGAGCGGCCGACGCGAGGCGGGCGGTCGCTGCGCGGAGACGCGCCCCGCCCGGGAGCCTCGCGCACCGCTCCCGACGCGTGTCCGGGAGACAGAGCCGCTCCCCGCGAGTGCTTGCGCCGACCTCCGGGCGGGCCTCGCCGCGCTCGGCATCGGCGATCTCGCGGAGGCGTCGGTCGCCCGCCTCGAGGGACACCTCCGCCTCCTCCTCGCCTGGGACCGCTCGATCAACCTGACGGCCATCCGCGACCCGGTCGACGCGGTCCGTCTCCACGTCCTCGACAGTCTCGCCGCCGTCCCGGTCCTCCGCTCGCGCGGCATCGACGCGATCCTCGACCTCGGGAGCGGCGGCGGGTACCCGGGCATCCCGCTCGCGATCGCGCTCCCGGCTCGACGCGCGCTCCTCGTGGATTCCATCGGCAAGAAGGCGGCCTTCCTCCGGACTGCGGTCGCTGCTCTCGACCTCGGGGAGGTCGCAGACGTCGCAG
>JBAWVU010000027.1:0-14239 GCA_037147135.1 Chloroflexota bacterium | reverse complement strand
GTCCCGCCACGGTGTACGAGCAGGATCTCGCCCGCGGGATCCTCGGCTACCCCGCGGACCACCACTGCGAGTACGTCCTCTCGCTGGGTCACCCGGCGGATCCCGAGCGACTCGCGTGGCCGAACAGGCCCGGTGGTCGTCGGGCCATCGGCGAGATCGTCCACCGAGAGCGCTGGTAGGGGCCATCGATGCACGGGGGACCACGCCCATGACATCGGCCACCCCACCCCCGGCGACCGGGGCTGCCCCGGTGCTCCGGTGTGCCGGCCTCCGCAAGTCGTTCGGCGAGCGCGTCGCGGTCGCGGACGTCGGGTTCGAGATCGCCTCCGGAGAGACGTACGGCCTGCTCGGCCCGAACGGCGCCGGCAAGACGACGACGATCTCGATGATCTGCGGGCTCCTCCGCCGCGACGGCGGCGAGGTCTTCGTGGACGGCCGCCCGATCGACATCGGCACGACGACGGCGAAGGGTGCCATCGGGTACGTGCCGCAGGACCTGGCGATCTACCCCGATCTCACCGCCCGCGAGAACCTGCGTTTCTTCGGGAGACTCCAGCGCCTCCGCGGGAAGGACCTCGACCGGCGCGTGGACGAGGTGCTCGAGGTCATCGGGTTGACGGACCGGGCGAAGGACCGGGTCGAGGGGTACTCCGGCGGGATGAAGCGCCGCCTCAACATCGGGATCGGCCTGCTCCATCACCCGAAGCTCCTCGTCCTCGACGAGCCGACGGTCGGCGTGGACCCGCAGAGCCGCAACGCGATCCTCTCGTCGATCGCAGACCTCGAGAGCGAGGGGATGGCGATCCTCTACACGACCCACTACATGGAGGAGGCGGAGCGCCTCTGCGACCGGATCGGGATCATCGACCAGGGGACGATCCAGGCCGAGGGGACGCGACGCGAGCTCATCGAGCTCATCGGCGGCCGGGACCGGGTGGTCCTCACGGCGGGCGGCACGCTCGGGCCTGCGGCGGAGGCGCTGCGACGTCTCGACGGCCGGATCGCCGAGGTGACCGTCTCGGATGGACGGATCGAGGTCATCGTGGTCGAGGCGCGGAGCATCCTGCCTGCGATGCTCGAGACGGTCGCCTCGGCCGGGGCGGCCGTGCGCAGCGTCGAGGTCGTCGAGCCGGACCTCGAGGCCGTCTTCCTCCACCTCACCGGCAAGGCGCTCCGGGACTGAGGCGCGACGATGCTGTCCCAGGTGATGGGCATCGCGGCGAAGGACCTTCGCCAGAAGGTCCGCGACCGCTCGGCGATCATCCTCGCGGTCATCGCGCCACTCGCGCTCGCCTTCCTCTTCTCGGTCCTGCTCCCGTCGAGCTATGACTCGTTCTCGGCAACGTACGCGGTCGCCGAGCTCGACGGCGGCCCGATCGCCCGGGCGCTCGTCGACGGGCCGCTCGCAGGTCTCGCGTCGAGCGGGGTGACGATCGTCACGGCCGCGGACGAGGCCGACGCCCGGGCCCGCGTCGCGGACGGGTCCGCCTCGGCCGCGATCATCATCCCGGCGGGGTTCTCCGACGCCGTCGGTGCAGCGCGCCCCGCGACGATCCTCATCGTCGGCAACGCGGATGCGCCGCTCGCCACGCAGGTCGCGCAGTCGGTCGTCTCGTCCTTCGCGAGCTCGGTCGAGGGCGTCCAGCTGGCGGTCGCCACGGTCATGGCCTCGGGCGGCGCAGCCGACCCGGCCGCCGTCGCGCAGGAAGCGCAGGCGCTCGCCGCGCCGGTCGCGCTCCGGACCGACGCGACGCGCGACCGCCTCGCGTCGTCGTCCACCTACTACGCGTCGTCGATGGCGGTCCTCTTCGTGTTCTTCGCGGCGCAGTTCGGCGTCGTGAGCCTGCTCGCCGAGCGGCGCGCCGGCACGCTCTCGCGGATGCTCGCCGCCCCGCTCTCGGCCCGGACCGTCCTCGCCGGCAAGCTCGTCGTGAGCATCGTCCTCGGGTGCGTGTCGATGGGGATCATCGCGGTCGCGACGTCGCTCCTCCTCGGGGCCCGCTGGGGCGACCCGCTCGCGGTCGCGGGGCTCATCGTCACGACGGTCCTCTGCGCGAGCGGGATCGCGCTCATCATCGTCGGCTTCTCGCGGACCGAGGAGCAGGCATCGGGCTTCACCGCGATCGTCGCGATGCTGTTCGCCGTCCTCGGGGGGTCGTTCTTCCCCCTCTCGCAGGCCCCCGAGGTCCTCGCGAGGCTGAGCTTCATCACGCCGCATGCGTGGTTCCTCAGGGGCATCGCCGACCTCGGCTCCGGCGAGGGGATCTCGATCGTGCTCCCGTCGATCGCCGTCCTCGGCACGGTCGGCCTTGTCACCTGCGCCGTTGGCCTCCTCCGCGCGGAGCGAGCGGTGATCCCGCGATGAGCGCCCTCTACATCGCCCAGGTCAACCTCGTCCGGATGCTCCGCGACCGGACGGGCCTCTTCTTCGTCTTCCTCCTGCCGATCGTCCTCATCGTCGTGCTCGGAACGATGTACGGCGGCCGCACCGCCCCGCGCCTCGGGATCGTCTCGGCTGATGCGGGCCTGCTCGGCGATGAGCTCGTCACGTCGATCACCGACGGGGACATGGAGCTCGAGATCAAGGCGTTCACCGACGCCGCGGACCTGCGGAACGCGGTCGAGACGGGGACGATCGAGCTCGGGCTCGTCGTCCCGCCGGGCTACGACGGCACGCTCCGGAGCGGCGGCACCGCGACGATCACGCTCCTGTCGCAGCCCGGACGCCAGATGGCGCTCGAGCAGGGCATCACAGCGGCGGTGGCGGCCCAGTCGGGGCGGATCCGCGCGGCGCGACTCGCCGAGGCGCGGAACGGGATCGGCTTCGACGCTGCGCTCGGCACCGCCACCGCTGCTGAGGCCGGACTGACCGGCGTCGCCGTCACCGTGGAGGATGTCGGGAAGCGGCTCTTCCCGGCCGGGATCGGGATGTTCTCGCTCGGCGCCCAGAGCCAGCTCGTCCTCTTCATGTTCCTCACGTCGCTCACGGCCGCGACGCAGCTCATCCTCACCCGCCAGCTCGGCGTGTCGAAGCGGATGCTCTCGACCCCGACCTCGGTGGGCACGATCCTCGTCGGCGAGATGCTCGGCCGGTTCGGCGTCGCGATGATCCAGGGGCTGTTCATCGTCCTCCTGTCCGCGTTCGTCTTCGGCGTGGACTGGGGCGACCCGCTCGGGGCCTCGGCGCTCATCGTCACCTTCGCCCTCGTCGGGACGGGTGCCGCGATGGTCGTTGGCGCCTTCAGCCACAACCCCGACCAGGCCGGCACGGTGGGGGTCTTCGCCGGGATGCTGCTCGGCGCCCTGGGCGGGGCGATGATCCCCATCGAGATCTTCGGCGAGCCGATGCGGACGATCGCGCAGGTCACCCCGCACTACTGGGCGATCGCGGGCTTCCGTGGGCTCGTCTTCGACCGGGCGACGATCGTGGCGATCGCACCGCAGATCGGCGTCCTCGGCGCGATGGCGCTCGCGCTCCTCGCCGTCGCCACGTGGCGGCTTCGCCGCCAGCTGACGGGCTAGCAACTCCGGGCGGGAGCTACCGGCGCCACGCAGTGCCGCCGTTGGGGCACTATCCGGCCATGCACATCGCCGACTTCGCTCTCGAGCGGTACTTCGCCCGGTGGGAGTTCGCCGTCGAGCACCTCCTCTGCGCGTCGGACGTCGAGGGCTGGTCGATGGCGGACCTCCTTGAGCTCGCGGACGCCGAGGCCCGATCGATGTGGGACAGCCTCCGGCTCGGCTACACGGAGTCGACCGGCCATCCGCTGCTTCGCGCCGAGATCGCGTCGCTCTACGAACAGGTGGAAGCCGACGACGTCCTGATCTTCGCGGGGGCACAGGAGGCGATCTTCTGCGTCGCCAACGTGCTCCTCGATCCGGGCGACCACGCGATCGTCACGTGGCCCGGCTATCAGTCGCTCTGGGAGGTCGCGCGGTCGACAGGAGCGGACGTCACGCTCCACGAGCTTCACGAGGCCGACGGCTGGGGCCTGGACGTGGATCGCCTCCGGCGCGCGCTGCGCCATTCCACGCGACTCGTCGTCGTCAACGCCCCGCACAACCCGACGGGGATGCTCCCGACCCGGGCCGAGTGGCGTGAGCTCACCGGCCTCTGCGAGGAGGCCGGGGTCCACCTGCTCGCCGACGAGGTCTACCGCTTCCTCGAGGTCGATCCCGGCGACCTCCTCGCCGCGGGCTGCGATGCCTTCGCTCGCGGGATCTCGCTCGGCGTCATGTCCAAGTCGTTCGCGATGGCGGGCCTGCGCATCGGGTGGCTCGCGACCCGCGACCGCGGCCTCCTCGCCCGCTGCGCCGCGTTCAAGGACTACACGACGATCTGCTCCGCGGCCCCGTCGGAGGTCCTCGCGCTCATCGGCCTGCGGGCGCGCGAGGCGGTGCTCGCGCGGTCGCGGGCGATCGTCGGCGCGAACCTCGCGCGGTTCGACCGGTTCATCGCCGCATCGGACGGCCGCTTCGCGTGGGTCCCGCCGCGCGGGGGCTCGGTCGGCTTCCCGCGCCTGGTCGGAGACGAGTCCGTCGACGCCTTCACCGCGGACCTCGTCGCGGCCGAGGGGGTCCTCCTGCTGCCGGGGTCCATCTTCGGGCACCCGGGGAGCAACTTCCGCGTCGGCTTCGGTCGGGAGGACTTCGCCGACGCGCTCGCCGGCCTCGCGCGGTTCGTGGAGCGGCGGTACTCGCGCGGAGGCTGAGAGCCGGCCTGCTACTGCCAGCGGAAGTAGCGGGCGGAGATCCCGAAGAAGACGACGGTGAGCCCCGCGAGGACCGCCACGTCCACGGCGAGTGGCGCGAACGGGACCGCGCCCACCATGACCTGCCGCAGCGCATCGCCCAGGTAGGTGAGCGGCATGAACCGGGCGATCGCCTGGAGCCAGCCCGGCATCGCGTCGATGGAGAAGAAGATCCCCGACAGGAACATGAGCGGGAACTGGACGACGCTCACGAGCTGGCTCGCGGCGTCCTCGGTCGGGGCGAACGACGCGACGACGTAGCCGAGCGAGATGAACGTCATCGCGCCGAGCAGGACGAGCCCGGCGAGGACGAGCCAGCTGCCGAGGACCGTGATCCCGAAGAGGATCCCCGCGACGGCGATGAGGACGACCGCCTGGACGACGGCGACGATGACGCGGGTCGAGAGGTTCGCACCGACGAACATCCAGCGCCGGAGCGGCGTGGCTGCGAGACGCTTGAGGATGAGGTTCTGGCGCTGCTCGACGAGCGGGATCGCGCTGAAGAGCCCGAGCTGCATGAGCGCCATCGCGAGGATGCCCGGCACGATGTACTGGACCGCCCCGATCCCCTCCGTCTGGATGGTCTTCAGCTGGAGCGCAAGGACCGGCGACAGCCCGGTCGCGGCCTGGTTGATCCCGGCGACGGCCGCCCCGATGACGCCGGTGATCGTCTGCGACTGCTGCTGCGAGCTCGGGTCCGTGTACAGCGTGAGCGGCAGCGGCGACGCCGATCCCACGCCGCCCTGCGCAGCGCCGACGGCCTTCTCGAACCCGTTCGGGATGATGACGACGGCGCTGACGCGGCCCTCCCTCATCGACCGGAGCATCTCGTCCTCGGCGCCGACGATCATCGTGAAGACGTCGGCGATCTGCGGCGACGCGGCGAGCTGCGCCGACGCGTCCGTCTGGTCGAGGTCGACCCAGCCGATCGCGAGCCGGCTTCCCCCGCCGGAGAAGATCGAGCCGAAGAAGACGACGAAGACGAGCGGGAACACGAGCGTCCAGAAGACCGTGGAGCGGTCGCGGACGTAGCTCTTCATGTTGGCGACGGTGAGGATCCGGAAGCGGCGCATCGGTCGTCCCCCTCAGTCGCGCAGCGCCCGGCCGGTCAGCTCGAGGAAGACGTCCTCGAGCGACGGTCGCCGGATCCCGAGATTGCGGGGCTCCAGGCCGGCCGCGTCGGTGGCCTCCAGGAGCCCGCCGATCGTGCCCGCCACGTCACTCGTGTAGAGGAGCGTCTCCGCGTGGTCCTCGTGCTTCACCCGGGTGACGCCGGGCAGTGACGCGAGCCGGGCGTCCGTGAGGGCAGCGATCGGGTCGAAGAAGACGGTGCGCTCCTTGAAGTGCCTGGTGATGAGCTCCGCGACGGTCCCCATCTCGAGGATCCGCCCGTGGTCCATGACCGCGACGCGGTCGCAGAGCTCCTCCGCCTCCTCCATGTAGTGGGTCGTGAGGAGGACCGTCCTGCCCTCCTCCCGGAGGCGGCGGATGAGGTCCCAGAGGGACCGTCGGGCGGCCGGATCCATCCCCGTGGTCGGCTCGTCGAGGAAGATGAGCTCGGGGTCATTGACGAGCGCGAGCGCCACGGAGAGCCGCTGTCTCTGGCCGCCGGAGAGGTTCCTCGTCTGCGCGGTCCGGCGCTCCCCGAGGTCGAGGGCGGCGACGAGCTCGTCGGTGGAGCGCGACCGCGGGTAGAAGCTCGCGAACAGGTCGATGACCTCGTCCACCGTGAGCCGCGGGTAGAGCGAGGGCGTCTGGAGCTGCACGCCGATCCGCGTCTTGAGCTCCGCCGCGTGCCGGGAGACGTCGAGGCCGAGCACCTCGAGACGGCCCTCGTCCGGGGTCCGCAGGCCCTCGAGCATCTCGACCGTCGTGGTCTTCCCGGCGCCGTTGGGTCCGAGCAGGCCGAAGACCTCGCCCGCGGCGACCTCGAAGCTCACGCCGTCGACGGCGGTGACGCTGCCGTAGCGCTTCCGTACGGCATCGACGCGGATGACGGCAGCGGCGACGACGGACATCGGCCCTCCCTTCTCGCGGCTTCTCGCGCCTTCGCGCGCGCGACGTGGATGGCGGCACTCGCCTCCGCGAGTGTAGCGGGGGCTACGACGCGTCCGGGTCCGTCCGTGCCGGGTTCGTCGTACGGCCGAGGAGCGGATCGGATCCGAGGTCCGGCCCGTTCCCCCCGGCCTCGGGCGCAGGTGCGCCGATGGCGAGGTACGAATCGAGCGCCGTCTCGAGGCCGACGTCCGTGCTCACGCGCTCCGAGAGCAGCCACTTGTGCTCGAGCAGGTCGCAGTACGCCTGCAACGGGTCCCGGTCGGGTCCGATCGCGGCCGCCAGGCGGGCGAGCGTCGGCTCCAGCACCTCGGCGCGCCAGCGGTCGGCCGCCTCCCCGTCGGGGACCTCGCGCTGCTCGAACCACTCGAGCCAGGCACCGTACTCGCGGAGGTCGTTGAGGAGAAGTCGAGCCTGATCCTCGAGGGCGACGATGCGGGATCGGACCGCGAGCTCGTGCGCGTGGAAGCGCCGATTGCCCACTGCCACCCGGAGCCGCAACCTGCCGCCGCTCTCGGCCGGCATGAGCTCGACCTCGTCGACGGCGAAACCCAGGTCGTTGAGGCGCCGGATCCGGCCCGTCACGGCACGCCTGTCATGCGGCGCGACCTCGTCCTCGCGGTGGAGCTCGAACCAGAGCCGCTCGTACCTCCGCCGCACCGTTTCGGCCGCCTCGATCGGATCATCCTCCTCGGCCCGTCGCCCGAGATAGGCGGCCAGGTCCGCGAGGCCGAACGCGACGTTCTCGACGAGGATCTCGAGGTCGTAGCCGCGCTGGCCGTCCGACAGCGTCGGGTGGACCTCGCTGGTCTCCGCATCAACGAGGTACGCCTGGATCCGGTTCCCGTCACGACGGAACAGCGTGTTGGCGAGCGAGCAGTCGCCCCAGAAGACGCCCCGGAGGTGGAGGCCGACGAGCAGGGACGCCATCGCGTCGAGGAGCCGCGACCGGGTGAGCCGGGATGCGCCGGGCATCCGCATGAGCAGCCGACGGTATTGGAGCGAATGCGGCAGATACTCCGTGACGAGGATCGCGGTCCCGCGCTCGGGGGCCTCCGAGATCCCGATCGCGACGACCGCCGGCAGCCCCAGGTCCTCGAGCGCTCGCAGGACGTCGTACTCGGTCGTGGCGACGTGCAGCGGCTCCTCCTTGAGCGCGACGATCCCCCCGTCGACGACGACGAACCGGACGAGGTGGCGCGACGGGCCGACCGGGAGGTCGCGGAAGGCCGCGCGTTCAAGACGCCACTCGGCGAGAGGGATGTCCCAGGGCAGCGCGAGGAGCGCCTCGGTCGGGCGACGAAGGCGGAGGCGCAACGGGGCCCCCGCTCCCGCCGGCGAGCCGGCGATCGTCATCGGGGACTCCACCGTGGCCTTCGCGTCCGACCCGGGCACCGTCACGGTCGGGCCCGGCACCAGCGTCGCGCGGCCCGTTCAGCCACCGACGCGGAGGTGGAAGAGGGTCGCCCCTGACGGCAGCTCCACGACGTCCGGCTCGGCGATCCCGGCGGCACCGAAGGCGCCGACCACGGCCTCGCGGGTGAGCAGCCCAGTGCCCTCGAAGAGCTCGTCGAGCTGCGTGCCGGCGATGAGCTCGCCGTGGGCGGACCGGTAGTCGTCCAGCGTGCTCGGGAGGCACCACGTGAGCACGAGGAGCCGCCCGCCCGGGCGGAGGGCCCGATGCGCGGCCGCGAGCGCGGTCGGAGCGTCCATCACATGGTGGAGCGCGTACTGGAAGTACGCGAGGTCGAAGGCGGCGTCGTAGCCGATCGCCTCCACCTCCCGTGCCTCGATGCGGATGCGGTCCGCGAGACCGGCCGCGCCGGCGCTGCGCATGGCGCGCGCGACCGAGTCCGGCTCGAACTCCACTCCCACGAGCCGCGTGGAAGGGAACCGCCGCGCGACGGCGACGAGCCAGCGCCCTCCGCCGCAGTGGAGGTCGAGCACGTCGCCTCCGGCAGAAAGGTCGACGACCAGGTCGGGCAGCGCCGCGAGGGCCTCCTCGAAGAAGACCGCGATGTCCTGGGCGGTGAGGCGTTCGATCGCGCGGTGGTAGCGCGGCGGCCGTTCGGCCATGGTCCGCCCGGTGCGCAGGAACTCGGCGAGCCGGTCGTGGTCCATGCTCGCGGTGACGGTGTAGAGGAACTGGCCGCCGAGGTACTCGGGTCGATCGGCGTCGAGGAGCACGGTGGCCACCGCGGGATCGAGCCGCACGCGGTCGCCGTCGAAGTCGACGAGCTCCCCGGCGTGCGCGGCGAGGACCCAGGCGCCGACGGGCCCGGGGGCACAGGAGGCCGTGGCAGCGAGCGCGTCCGGGGCGATCCCATCGGAGCCGGCCGCGCGGATCCGCTCGAAGAGGCCGAGCTCGATCCCGAGGTAGACCACCCACGTGCGGTAGAACCCGATGAGGGAGGCGGCAAGCTCATCGAAGCGGTCGTCGATCTTCATCGCGGGGTGATTCTCGCACGCCGTCGCAATGCCGTGCTGTCCCGTACGATGGGGGCCCGCGACCCCCACCGAGCCGGCCCGGCCAGGCTGGCTCCGGGGACCGCGCTCCCGGGAGACCATGCCGACCCAGTCCCGCACCACGACCCCCGGGACGCCCGCGTGAGCCGCCTCACCGACGCACGCGCAGGTGCCCGCCGGCCGGAGACCCGGACCCTCGTCTGGATCGCGCTGCTCACCCTGTACGTCGTCTGGGGCTCCACGTACCTCGCGATCCGGGTGGGCGTGGAGACGATCCCACCGCTCACGCTCGCGGCGGTCCGGTTCCTCATCTCGGGCGCGTTGCTCTACTCGGTGTCGATCCGTCGCGGCGAGGCCGCGGGGGATCGCCCGGGCCCGCGGCAATGGCGCGACTCGGCGATCGTGGGCGGCGCGCTCCTCGTCGGTGGCGTGGGCCTCGTCACCGTGGGCGAGCAGACGATCCCGTCGGGGATCGCGGCGCTCCTCATCGCCGCCATCCCGCTGTGGGTCACCCTCCTCGGACGGGTCTTCCTCGGCGACCGCCTCACCCGCCAGACCCTCGTGGGGATCCTCATCGGCTTCGGCGGCGTCGCCCTCCTCGTCGCCCCGGCCGGCGGCGGGACACTGGATCCGTTGGGCCTCGTCGCGCTCGTCTTCTCCCCGATCTCGTGGGCCGCGGGGACGCTCTACTCGCGGAATGCCACCCTCCCGCGTCGCCTGCTCGTCGCGACGGGGATGCAGATGCTGTGCGGCGGCGCGATCCTCGCGGCTGCCGCCGTGCTGACCGGCGAGCTCGGCCGCATCCACCTCGCGGCCGTCTCCGGGGCGTCGGTCGTCGCGCTGCTCTACCTGATCTTCGTCGGCGGGATCGTCGGGTATTCCACGTACGTGTGGCTCCTCCGCAACGCCCCGGTCTCGACGGTCACGACGTATGCGTACGTGAACCCGGTGGTGGCCGTGGTGCTCGGAGCGCTGATCCTGGGGGAGCCGATCGGCCCGCGGACGCTGGTGGCCGGCGCGATCATCGTGGGGGCGGTGGCGCTCATCATCGCCTCGAAGAGCAGGTTCCGGCCACCGCCGATCCCGGAGCCCTGAACGTCGGACGTCCGACCGGCCGGTCACGCGCACACCGACGGTGGACCGAGCCGGTCGGACCGACCCGCCGCGAGCTGGCCGCGGCGAGCGTCGTGCGCTACTTGTCGCCGCCCCAGATCCCGACCTTGTTGCCGAGCGGGGAGAACCACAGTGCGAACACCACGGCCGTTCCGATGATGATCACGATCGAAGCAGTCATGTCGGAGTCACATCCTAGAGAGACTTCACTTGGGCGACCGGGAACCCGATGGCGTAGAAGACCAGCCCCATGATCGCGATGATGGCCAGCACGAGGATCGCGCCGCCGACATCACGTCGCGGCGTCGGCACGTCCACGGGTGCGAGCCACCAGGCCATCCACTTGGAGAGCAGCCAGATCACCGGCCATCCCAGCACGCCGACGCTGATGATGTTGCCGATGAAGTTGGAGAGCGACACGGGCATCCATGCCAGGAAGGGATTGAGGAACAGGATCTCGAGCATGACGATGGGGTACAGCCCGAGCAGGACGATGTAGTTGTTCTTCCACGCAGGGGCCATCCCCTGCCGCTGCGCCCCGAACGCGAACCAGTTCCCGAACCCGTTGCGCGCCTGGCGGATGACCGACTTCTCCACGTACGGGCGCGACTCGGCCATCAGCGCCTCGCGCTCGGGAGACTTCAGCCACGCGCTGAGGTGATCTGCCGAGTCGAACCTGAGCATCGTCACGAAATGCTCCTGGAAGCCGGGCACCGGCGCCTGGAGCTCGCATCCGAGGTAGCCGGGGAACTTCGACTGGGCCGCATCCAGTCGCCTCTGCCAGTCCCGGAAGTCGGCCTCCCTGTGGGCCGCCACCTGGGTCATGATGACGGCGGTGGTCTCCTCGCTCGGTCCGGGAGCGCCGCTGCCGACGAAGACATTGATCGAGTCCTCGCCAACGAGGACGGGCTGGATGCGCTTGAGCATGTCCGCTCGCTCTGAGGACTCCAGCCACCTGCGGGCCTGATCGGGCGTCGTGAAGCGCTGCACGATCACCCAGTCCACCTGGGCCGGCGGGAAGGGCGGGATGACCTGCCAGCTGTCGAACCCAGGGAAGCGTTCGACCACCTTGTTCATCTCGGCTTGCCACGCCGCGAACTCGGCTTCGTGCTCGGGGGCCACGCACGTGTTCGTGACCACCGTCGCCGCGGTCTCTTTCATGCGACTACCCGCGATGTGCCAGGGCGAAGGCGTTGTGATCGCGCACGACTGGCTCCATGTCGACGGTGACCACGCGGCCATCCTCGACCACGACGCGACCGTTGATGACCGTGTACTTCGCCTTCTGCGGAGCGCAGAACACCGTCGCTGCCACCGGGTCGACCAGGCCACCGGCGTAGTCGACCGTGTTCAGGTCGATGCTGAAGAAGTCGGCGCACATTCCGGGCGCCAGGTGGCCGATGTCGTCGCGGCCGAGGACCTCGGCGCCACCCCGCGTCCCGATCTCCAGAGCCTCTCGAGCGGTCATCCACTCGTCGGCGCGAAGCGGATCCGACGTGGACAGCACGGTCTGCGGACCCTCCGGCGGAAGCAGGCCGATGCGCAGGCGGGCGAGCAGCATCGCCAGACGGACCTCGCCGAGCATGTGATTGCAGTCGTTGCTGGCGGAGCCGTCCACGCCGATGCCGACCTTCACGCCGGCATCGCGGTACTTCTTGACCGGGGCGATGCCGGAGGCCAGGCGCATGTTAGACGACGGGCAGTGGGCCACCCCGGTGCCGGTGGCGGCGAACTGGGCGATCTCCAGGTCGTTGACGTGGATGCCGTGGCCGTACCAGACGTCGTTGCCGAGCCAGCCGACCGACTCCATGTAGGCGACCGGCCGCATCTTGTACATCTCGAGGGTGAACTTCTCCTCGTCGAACGTCTCGCACAGGTGCGTGTGCAGGCCGACGCCGACGTGCTGGCGAGCCAGCTCGGCGGACCGCCTCATGAGTCCCGGCGTGACGGAGAACGGCGAGCACGGGCCGAGCGAGACGTTCAGCATGGAACCTCGCGACGGATCGTGGTACTGGTTGATGACGCGTTCGGAGTCGACGAGGATGTCGTCCTCGTCCTCGACGCAGCTGTCCGGGGGCAGCCCGCCCAGAGACTTGCCAAGGGTCATCGAGCCGCGGCAGGCCACGAAGCGTGTTCCGAGCTCGGCGGCCGCGGCGATCTGGTCGTCGACTCTGCAGCCGCTCTTGAACACGTAGGAGTGGTCGAAGACCGTCGTGCAGCCGCTCGCGGCCAGCTCGGCGAGGCCGACGAGGGTGCTCAGCCGGGTCGCCTCGGGCGTCCGCTGGGCCCAGATCTCGTAGTGGGCGATGAGCCACCGGAACAGGTTGATGTTCTGGGCCTGCGGCAGGTTCCGGGTCAGGGTCTGGTCGAGGTGGTGGTGCGTGTTGACCAGGCCCGGCAGGGCGATCTGGCCGGTGAGGTCCAGGACCACGTCCGCCGTGTCCGGGAGCTCCGACGTCGTCCCCACCTGTTCGACGATGCCGTCACGGGCGAAGATCGCGCCATCCCTGATCTCGCGCCGGTCATCGTCCATCGCGACGAGGATCTCGGCGTGGCGCGCCAGAAACGTTCCCATGTCTGCTCCAACACGGTGCCTGCCGGCATCGCGGGCTGCGGCTGACCCACCGGTCCTCCCCCCCCGGGAGCGGCAACAAGGGATAGCGCACGGCACATCGCGCACGCCGCACCGCGGCGCCGGATCGCGCGGTCGCCCTTCTGCAGCGGCGCGGTCACGGAGTCCCGCCGGAGGTGCTCCCCGGCCGGGCCGGGACGTGGACCCGGGGTATCGATCAGCCCCGGGCGCCGGCCGGCAGGTGGTCGAACCCCTCCGCCGGCAACGGCTCGCACCGGATCGGACGATCCTCGCGGTAACCCAGGGCGTAGTCGGCCTGGATGAGCTGGTGGAGCTGGCTCGTGCCCTCGTAGATGACCGCCGCCTTGCTGTTGCGCAGGTGGCGCTCGACCGGGAACTCGCTGCTGTAGCCGTTCGCGCCGTGGACCTGGATCGCATCGAGCGCGCTCTGGACCGCGTGCTCGGTCGCGAACCACTTCGCGAGGCTCGTCTCGCGCGTGCTCCGGGCGCCGTGGTTCTTGAGCCAGCCGGCCTTCCACGTGAGCAGCCGGCCGGCCTGGATCCCCGACTCCATCTTCGCGATGAGCTGCTTCACCAGCTGGTGCTCGCCGATCTCCTGGCCGAACGTCTCGCGCTCGTGCGCGTACTTCACGCTCGCATCGAGGCAAGCCTGCGCGAGGCCCACGGCTCCCGCGGCAACCGTGTAGCGGCCCTGGTCGATCGCGCTCATCGCGATGAGGAATCCCTCGCCCTCCGCGCCGATCCGGTTCGCGACGGGGACGCGCACGTCGTCGCACGAGATCGTCCCGGTGTTGCCCGCGCGGATCCCGAGCTTGCCGTGGAGCGTCCCGGTCACCAGGCCGGGCATCCCCCGCTCGAGGACGAACGCGGTGATCCCCTTGTGGCGAAGGGATCTGTCCACGGTCGCGAAGACGAGGAAGTGATCCGCGACATCGGCGAGGCTGATCCAGGCCTTCGCGCCGTTGAGGACGTAGTCGTCGCCGTCGCGCCGGGCGGTCGTCTGGAGGGCGGCCGCGTCCGTCCCCACGCCCGGCTCGGTGAGCGCGAACGTCGCGAGCTTCCGTCCCTGCGCCTGGGGCACGAGGAACCGCTGCTTCTGGTCCTCGTCCGCCCACTGGAGGAGCGTGAGGCTGTTGAGGGCGACGTGGACGCTCATGACCACCCGGAACGCGGTGTCCGCCCGCTCGAGCTCCTCGCAGATGAGCGCCAGGCTGATGTAGTCCATCCCCGCCCCGCCGTACCGTTCCGGGATCGGCGCCCC
>JBAWVU010000026.1:0-14876 GCA_037147135.1 Chloroflexota bacterium | reverse complement strand
GCTCCGGGAGCTCGATGTCCGCCCGGTCCCCGGTCAACGGGTCCCAGACGCACGGGCGCGAGTACCCGCTGCGCTCGGCCTCGACGAGCAGGCGCGGGTCGCCGCCGTGCGGCGAGAAGCGCACCCGCCGGACCGGTCCGAGCGGCCCGTCCGTGAGCACGGCGACGACTGCGGCAGAGGCCGTGTCGACGACGGTGACGGCGTAGCGGCGGATCCCGGGGTTGTGGTCGGTCGTGTCGATGGCCGCGAGCGCGCCGTCGGTCGAGAGGATCCCGTACCACGCCTCGTTCTCGGACGCGAACAGGCGCCTGGGATCGGCCCGACCGTCGAGCGACACCTGCCACAGCGCGAACCCGGACGCGTCCACGGTCGTGACGACCGCCGTGCTGCCGTCGGCACACACGTCCAGCCCGCGGACGACGAAGTCGGGGAAGGAGGGGGTGAGGTCGCGGGAGCCGCCGTCGCGCACGTCGATCGCGTACAGGTGGCCGACCTCCGAGCCCTTCGGGTCGTCGAGCTGGAGGACCCGTCGTCCGTCCGGTGTCAGCACCGCCCCGAACGCCGCGGCCACGCCCTGAAGCTCCGTCCGGGAGCCGGTCCGCCCGTCCCAGGCCCAGGCGGTCATGCCCGACCGATGACGCTCGATCACGAGGGCGAGGTCGCGCGGCCCGCGGACCGGCCGGAGCAGCACCGCGTACGGGGTCGCGAGGCGCCTTCGCCACGTCGGGACGCCGGCGTCGGGCGCGGCCCCCGTCTGCCCGGTCGTGTCCACGGCGCGTTCCCTCCTCGTCGAGATACAGCACGGCGCGTGCCGGGATCCTGAGCGGCCTCGATCACGTGCGGCTCCGTCGCCGGCAGCGTCGCCGGCGGGCGGTCCGCGGCTAGACGACCCGCGTCCCCGCGAGCCAGACGGAGTGGATCCGGTCTCCGATCGTCTCGACCTCGAGCGCGTCGCCGTCGATCACGACGAGGTCCGCGGTCTTGCCCGGCTCGATCGTCCCGAGTGTCCCGTCCACGCCCAGCAGCTGCGCCGCGCTCCCGGTCGCCGCGGCGAGCGCGGCCGTCGGGGACATCCCCGCCTCGGCCAGGCACGCGAGCTCCCGCAGGTTGCGGCCGTGCCGGACGAGCGGCGCATCGGTGCCCATGGCGATCCGCACCCCGGCGGCGGCCGCTCGCCCGACGGCATCGGCATGCACGACCACGGCTTCCCGGGCCTTCTCCACGACCCCCGGCGCGAAGCCGACGCCGGCCGCCGCGGCGTCGAGCACGCCGCGCACGGCGACGAGGGTGGGGACGAGCCAGGTCCCGTGGGCGAGCATCAGCTCGATCCCCTCGTCGTCGAGGTAGATGCCGTGCTCGATCGAGCGGACCCCCGCCCGGACGGCGTTCACGATCCCCTCCGCGGCCTGGGCGTGGGCCATGACGGACATCCCGGCGGCGGACGCCTCCTCCACGAGGACGGCGAGCTCGGCGGGCCGGAAGTGCGCATGTCGTGGGTCGTCGCGGGGGCTGAGGACCCCGCCGGATGTCGCCACCTTGACGACGTCGGCGCCCATCCGCCGCAACTCGCGGACCTTCCGGCGAACCTCGTCCGGTCCGTCCGCGATCGGGGACGGGATCCCCGGCGTGGTCTGCGTGAGCGGCGCGCTCTCCCCGGACGCCAGCCAGCCGTCCCCGTGCCCGCCGGTCTGCGAGAGCATCACCAGGCTGATCTGCATCCGCGATCCTGTGAAGAGCCCGTCGTCGCGCGCCTGCTTGACGCCGAGGTCAGCGCCGCCGGCATCACGGACGTACGTCACGCCCCCGCGGAGCGTGTCCCCGAGGTTCCGGGCCGCCTCGAAGTAGCGGTAGGAGTACGGCGTGTTCAGCCGTCGCCAGCGGTCCTGGTCGCTCTTGGTGACGTGGACATGGCAGTCGAACATGCCCGGCAGCAGCGTCCGCCCAGCCAGGTCGATCGCCTCGTCCCCGTCGAGCCCCGGCCCGACGTCGACCACGATCCCGTCCTCGACCGTCACGTCGGCGGGCGCGGGCGCGAAGCCGGTCCCGTCGAACACGAGCCCACCCCGGAACACGACGCGCGACATGATCTCCTCCACGGTCCCGCGGTCCGCCGTCACGTCGGAGGCCGGATCGCGCCGACCACCGCCTCCCCACAGTATCCCAGCGCTGTGCCCGCACGCGCCGCCGGCACACGTCGAAGCCCCGGCCGGATGGCCGGGGCTTCGGACCCCCCTGTGGAGCAGCGGATCTGCCTAGAAGTGGGTCCCCGCCACGCCGTTGATCCAGTCGATGACTTCCTGCCGGTCGGTGCGGTAGTACCAGCCGTCACCGCGGCAGCCGGCGTTCGACATGCCCCACGACGTCACCGCGACGACCTGGTTGCTGTTCGACGGGTAGAACACCGGGCCGCCGGAGTCGCCGCTGCAGGTCCCGCCACGGTCGTCGCCGTTGCCGTTGAGCTGGATGTTGTAGCCGTCGTTCTGCCGGCTGACGAGGTTGACGAGCTTGGACTCGGCCATGAGGCGCTCGCGATACGAGATCGAGACGGCCCCCTGCTTCGCCGAGAAGCTGATCCCGTACCCGGAGACGCCGAACGTCGCGTCCTGGGTGCCGCGTGCCTTCAGGAGCGCGTCGAGCGTCTTCGGCGCGGCGAGCGTCGCGAACCCGAGCCCATTGATGGGCTGGTCCAGGATGACGATGCCGACGTCGTGCGTGTTCGGGAAGCCGGCGAAGTTGTCGAAGCCGTAGTTGAACATCCGGGTCGACGTCGCGCAGAGCTTGCCCAGCTGGTCGCCGCCGGTGCCCGTGCAGCTGTCCGGGTACCCGGTCACAGCGTCGCGCTGCGTGACCAGGTCGTAGTTCACCCCCGCGTCCTGCTGGAACCAGATCCGGGCGGACGCCATGACGCCGCCGGCCTCGTTGTCGGTGCAGTGGCCGGCGGTCAGCACGACCGTGGGCGAGAGCAGCTCGCCGGTGCAGCGATGGCTCCAGTCTCCGGCCGTGTCGTAGAAGCCGATGAGCCCGACGAACGTGTGGACGTCATCCTTCACGTAGGTCTTCGTGATCGCTGCCGCAGGCGCCAACGAGACCGCGAGCAGCGACCCGGCCACCATGAGCGAGACAAGCAGTCTCCGCATCCCCTCTCCTTGCTGCGGCGGGCCCCATGGCGTCATGCGGCCCGCGGATCTGTAAGGTGGTACGAAAGTACTACCTCGCCGGTCCCGGCGCAACGAAGGCGGGGCGTTGCCGGTGCGTCCGCGCACCGGGGCGGCCGGGCCCCGGCCCGCGGGGTGCGCGCGACGTTGCACCGCTTCGAGCATCAGGCGTCGGGCGGTCGGTCAGCGTGGCGCCCGGCCGATCGGCTCTTTCGAGGCCTCAGCGGGGACCGTGCACCGAGACGACGACCATCAGCGATGGATCTCCGCCTCCAGTGGGGCACCTGGGTCTGCCGTGGCTCGCGGTTCGGCCCGGGCGGCGGACGACGCCCTGGTCCGCACCGTGTTCTGCCGCCGCGCGGCCGTGACCTCGCGCAGGAACGCCGGCTCGATCCGGCGTCTGACGGCGTCGGCCATCTCTTCCGCGTCGAGTGGTCCCGAGACGACATCGCCCTGGCCGAAGGCGCAGCCCAGCTCCCGGAGCCGAACGAGCTGGGTCGGCGTCTCGATCCCTTCGGCGACGGTCGTGAGGCCCAGCGACCGCCCGATCTCGACGATCGCCCGGACGACCGGGGCTTCCCGCGTCGGATCGTCGAGCGGCGCCACCAGTGACCGGTCGATCTTGACCTGGGAGACGGGGTAGCGCTCCAGGTGGACGAGCGACGAGTACCCGGTCCCGAAGGCGTCGATCGCGAACTGGACGCCCAGCGCGCGGATGGTGTGCAGCCGCTCGAGGCACTCTGAGCCAGCCTGCATGAGCATGCCCTCGGTGAGCTCAAGGGTCACCCAGCTCGGAGCGGCGCCCGCGTACGCCATCGCCGCCTGCACGGTCCAGGCGAGTTGTGGGTCGGCCAGCTGGTGGGCGGAAAGGCGGACCGACACCCGGGGCACCCGGCCGGGGGACAGTCCTGCCCACCGGCCGGCTTCGGTGCACGCGGTCCGAAGCACCCAGGCACCGATCTCGTCGACGACTCCGGCCTCCTCGGCGAGGGGGATGAAGACGCTGGCGGCGACCCTCCCGTGAGTCGGATGGTCCCAGACGACGCCGGCCGCGGCTCCCACGAGCTCGCCGGTCGCGAGGTCGACGATCGGCTCGTAGACCAGCACGAACTCGGCCTGATCGATCGCTCGCCGCAGGTCCGGCCCGAGGTCGAATGTGGCCTGAGAGGGATCCTGCATCGCGGGCTCGAAGACGACTACCCGGTTGCCGCCCCGGTCCCGAGCGACCGTTCTCGCGATGTCCGACCGTCGCAGCAGGCTGCCCGCGCTTGATCCCGTCGGCGTCGACGTGGAGACACCCACGCTCGCGGTCACGAACGTCCGGTCGCCGGCGAGGTCGATCGGCTCCGCGATGGCGGCGAGGACGCGATGGCCCGACGCGAGCGCATCCTCCGCTGTCGACTGATCGGCAAGCAGGATCCCGAACTCATCCCCACCCAGGCGCGCGCAGTCGTCGGCGGCGCCGACCAGGGCGCGCAGGCGGCCGGCGACCTCCCGGAGGACCTGGTCCCCCGCCATGTGCCCGAGGGTCTCGTTCACGCGCGTGAGGCCGTCCAGGCCCACGGAGATGACGGTCGTCGGCCGACGGGCGTCGGCTGCGTTCGCCAGCGCGTGGCCCACCCGGTCGCGGAACAGGGTCCGGTTCGGGAGATCGGTGAGAGGGTCGTGCAGGGAGACCTGCGTGAGCTGTCGCTGCAGGGTCTTGCGCTCCCCGACGTCGCGCGTCGTGAGGACGATCCTGGCGATCGAGGGGTCGTCGAGGAGGTTGGTGGCGATCGTCTCCACCTGGCGCCAGACACCGGTCCGATCCCACAGGCGCCACTCGAGAGGTCGTGGGACGGATCGACCGGCTGCCACTTCCGCGACGAACGCCTGCATCCGCTCCGCGTCGTCCGCGTGGACGAGCCGCGAGATGGGGCGGCCCACGAGTTGACCGCTGTCGACCCCGAGGACGCGCCCGACCGTCGCCGTGGCGTCCGTCACGATGCCGTCACGATCGACGAGCACGACGGCGTCCGAGGCGTTGGCCGACAGGGCTCCGGATCGTTCCTCAGATTCGCGCCGCGCCTGGTCGGCCAACAGGCGGCTGTTCTCGCGGAGCACGAGCTCCTGGCGGAGCAGGACGACAGCGGTCAAGGCGACGGCCCCGTAGAGGACCTCGATGAGCTCGCCGGTGACCTTGCCGAGTGCGAGGGTGATGAGGACCGAGTAGCCGGCCGCCAGCGCGACGTACGGCAGGGCCAGCAGCCAGTTGCTCATGGCCCTGCTGCGGCCGTCCGCCGCCGTCCCCGGATGCGCCTGGAAGTACCCGGCCAGGGCGATCAGGAGCGTCGAGCTGAGGTACATGATGTCCGGCCAGCGCTCGAACCCGTAGGAGCCCATGAGGTTCATCTGGCCGTAGCCGACGTCGGCCACGAACATCATCCCCAGGCCGCCGACGAGCGCGACGAGCGCCCTGGCATCGATCTCGGGCGGCCGGCGCAGGGCGGTCGCCGCGACGCCGAACAGGAGCACCAGGTCGCCGATCGGGTAGCCCAGAGCGAGCGACGCGCCCAGAGGGTCCGGGTCCAGCGATGCGAGGATCGGCCGGAAGAGCGTGTGCCAGACCACGATGCCGCCGCCGATCACCACGATCAGCGAGTCGATCGAGAGCCGCATCGCGTCGCGCCGGGCGGACGATGCGCGCTGGAACAGGAGAAGGGCGGCTGCGACGATCGGGTAGTAGGCGACGTACGCGATGTCGGCCACCGATGGGGAGGTCGTGCTGCCGCCTCCGAGGTCGAGCCACGTCCAGGCGATGTCGCCCAGGGCGTAGACCAGCATCGCCACGCCCAGGACGGCCCAGCCAACGCCCACCCGTCGTGTATCGGCGCGCAGTGCGGCCCGGATGACGATCGCCGCCGCGAGCAGGTCGAGGCAGGCCTCGCCGACATCGGCGACGGCGCCCTGCAGGCGAGGGCCCCCGATGCCGAAGCCGAGGACGGCGACCGCGATGCCCCAGCCGCATGCCGCCAGGGAGATGAGGATCCGATCGAGATCGGCACCGCGGCGCGATTCTCGATCCACTCGGGAGCCCACGCCGTCCAGGGACACGGCCCTGCCCCGGGGACCTGCGGGAAGGCGTGAATGGACGCGGGGGGCGGGGATCATGCGGCACACCCGAGCTTCGGCGAGTGGTCCTGAGCCAGGCGTGGCGAGGACTGCTCCACGGTGCCCGCCTCCCGGACACCGGGGAAGACGCCAAAGGTCCGCGGTCGCGCATCCATTCGCGCGGCGCCGGGACGCCTCGTTGCGCGCCGGGATGGACGCGCGATGGCGGTGGTGAGTCCCACAACGAACAGGCCGACAAGGATCCGGTCGCGGAGGCACGGCCGGCCGGACCACGCCGAGACGCGGACCACCCCGGTCGCCTCCCGCGTCGCCGCTCGTGCGCGTCGCTGAGGCGAAGCATCGCCCGGCCGACGGACAATGCGGCGGTGTTCGATCGCCCAGGCGACCGCGACCTCGAAGTGCGCGGCCTGCGTCCCGACTGCGAGACGTGTGTCGGGCTGTGCTGCGTCGCACCCGCCTTCTCAGCTTCGGCGGACTTCGCGATCGACAAGCCGGCCGGGCAGCCATGTCCCAACATGCAGGCGGACTTCCGGTGCGGCATCCACGCCAGCCTGCGGGACTTCGGGTTCGCGGGGTGTGCCGCCTACGACTGCTTCGGTGCGGGACAGCGGGTCTCCCAGGAGCTCTTCGCCGGAGCCGACTGGCGGGCCCATCCCGACATCGCGCCCGGGATGTTCGCGGCGTTCTCGGTCATGCGCCCGCTCCACGAGCTGCTCTGGTACCTGGCGGAGGCGCGGACGCTTCCTGCGACGCGCTCGCTCCACCCGGAGCTGCGGACGGCCAGTGACGAGACCGAAGGCCTCGCGGGCTGCGACGTGGCGGCGTTGGGCGCGCTGGACGTGGCGGCCCACCGGCAGCGGGTGAATGCCTTGCTCCGGCGTGCGAGCACCCTCGCGCGCTCGCCCTCGACGGGGCCCGCGCTCGATCGGCGCGGGGCGGACCTCGTCGGGGCGGACCTGCGCGCCATCGACCTCCGCGGCGCCGACCTCCGCGGCGCATACCTGATCGGCGCCGACCTGCGCGACGCCGACCTCGCCCTGGCCGACCTCACGGGCGCGGACCTCCGAGGCGTGGATCTCGCCGGAGCCGACCTCGGCGAGGCCCTCTTCCTCGTCCAGTCCCAGCTCGATGCCGCCCGCGGCGATCGTCGGACCGGGCTACCCCCGAACCTGGAGCGCCCGGCCCACTGGGGGTGATCCCGCCGCGTCGCGACGCGCGGTTCCTGTCCTCGCTCGCGTGCGTGCGCTACCGCGAGGACGATCAGGATCGCGAGGTTCGCATCGAGCCGGCCGCCGGCCGCCCGATGGCGAACGACGCCAGTGATCCGCGGGGTGCGGCCGCCCGGTCAGCGTGGCGCCGGTTCGACCAGCTGCTCCAGGAGGCGCAGGCTCTCGAGGGGAACCTGGTGCGTCGCAGCGGCGTGGTGCTCCGGCCCCGTCGCCGTCAGGGGTGCGGACTCCACGTCATCAAGCGTCGACCATCCATGCACGGTGACCTCGTTCCCGTCGAGCGAGCACCAGACGATGGCGTCGGCCTTGTCGCGAAGGCTGCGCAGCTGGCCCGGGGCGACGCTGCGCCCCATGCCCTGCCATCTCGCGCCGTGCCAGGTCTTCACCTCGACGCGGACACTTCCCACGACGAGGTCCTCGCGGCTCGCGAGCGAGATGTCACGGAACGGTGCCTCGACCTCGACCCCAAGCGTCCTCGCCCATCTCTCGACCGCCACTTCGCCGAGCTTCCGCTTCCGATAGCTGGGGCGGAGGTTGTTGTAGTACCGGCGGTGAGCCCTGAAGGCAGCGAAGCTCTCGTCGCCGAGGCGGTGCGCCTCGGCGATCTCGGCATCGGTGAGTGAGACGACGACAGGCACGGGGGACCCCACGGAGCCTCGGCCGGAGCGAGGGACGTCCCCGGCTCGGGCCGGGTCCGCGCAGTATGGGGCAGCCTCCGGATCGTGGCCCGACGACACTCCGCTCCCCTGCGAGGCGGGCACCACCTCGTCGAGATGCCGCGCTAGATGCCCAGCCGATCGATCCGAGGATGACGAGGATGGCCTGCCGTGCCGGCGTTGCACCCGGGTCTGCGTCGGCTCGAGCTCGCGACGATCGCCCGGGACGGCTTCGGTCCGAGCGCGCGGAGGCATGTAGACTCGAGCGGCGGCGAATGCCATGGCGTCCCGGCGATGATCGCCGATGGATCCGGAGGGAAGACAGATGCACCTGGGGCGCGTCATGGGTGTCGGAGTGGTCGTCGCAGCGGCCCTCGTCGCCGGTTGCGGCGGGGGGAATCTCGACGCGACGAAGGTCGCAGCCTCGGTCAAGTCGGAGTTCGAGGCGCAGACCAGCAACGTGCTCAGCGAGATCACCTGCAACGGCGGCGCGGCGGTGGGCGTCGGGTCGACGATCCAGTGCCAGGGGAAGGGGGTGAACGGACACGGGTACACGTTCGAGGTCAAGCTCAAGGACTCGAACGGGGCCGTGTCATGGTCGTCGACCGACCTCAATCCCTGAGCCCCGCGCCGCGGACCTCCGCGGCCGGCCGCGGAGGTCCGCATTACGACCCCGGATCCGAGGCTCGTCCTCGGCGACGTGTCCGGTGGCCGCGTCCTCGATGTCGCCACCGGTGACGGCGCCTTCATCCGCTTCCTGCTCGACGGCCTGCGCGACCGCGACGAGATCGTCGGCATCGACTCGAACGGCGCGCGCGCCGAGGCCTTCTCCGGGTCGCTCGCCGACCGGCCCGACGTCCGGTTCGAGACGATGGACGCGTACGTCCTGGCGTTTCCCGACTCGTCGTTCGACACGGTCTGTGTCTCGAACTCGCTCCACCACTTCGAGGATCCGCTCTCGGTCCTGGCCGAGATGCACCGGGTGCTCAGGCCGGGCGGCCACGTCATCGTCAACGAGATGTACCGCGACGGCCAGTCGGAACCACAGATGACCCACGTGCTCCTGCACCACTGGTGGGCGGCCGTGAACGCGCTCCACGGCGACGTCCATCGCGAGACCTACCGGCGTGCGGCGCTCGTGCGGATCGTCGAGGGCCTCGCGCTCTCCGACCTGCGCCTGGCCGACCTGGCGGATCCCGACCAGGATCCTCACGATCCCGCGACGCTCGCCGACCTCGACGCGGTCGTCGACCGGTACCTCGCGCTCGCCGCCGCGTCCCCTGATCTGGTCGCGCGCGGCGAGATGCTCAGGGCCCGCCTCCACGCCGTCGGGGTCCGTGACGCGACGCAGCTCGTGGCGGTCGGGCGCGCCTGACCCGGGAGGCGGGCGTCGGCTCCGTGCCGGGCCCCGTTCAGCCGGCCCCGTCGGGCGGCAGGTCGCGGCCGATCCGGATCACCTCTCGAACCAGCAGGTCGAAGTCGTCCCGACGGCTGCGGTGGTTCGTGATCGCGGCGTGCAGCCAGCTGCGCCCCCGGATCCTCACGAGCGAGGGCACGGCCACCCCTCCCTCCTGGAGCTCCACGACGATGCGCCTGTTCAGGACGTCGAGCGCTGTGTCGTCGAGGCCCGGTCGCACGCAGCGGAAGCAGACGACGTTGAGGGAGACCGGCAGGGCGAGCTCCAGCTCGGGTGCCGCGTCGACCAGCCCACCGAGGTAGTGCGCCTGGTCGATGTTCTGCTGGATGAGACGCCCGTACTTCTCCGTGCCGTGCTCCTTGAGCGTCATCCACGCCTTGAGGGCGTGGAACCCGCGCGAGAGCTCGAACCCGTAGTCGGAGAGCCACGGCACGTCGAAGCCGGCCATCCCGCGGTCGCCCTCGCCGTGCGCGAGGTAGGTCGGCGTGAGGGAGAAGGCGCGACGGTGCGCCTCGGCATCCCGGACCAGGACGCAACCGATCGGGTAGGGCAGGTACATCCACTTGTGCAGGTCGAACGCGAGTGAATCCGCCCGCTCCATCCCCGCGACGAGGTGCCCGGACCGCGGAGCGATCGCCGCCCACGCGCCGAACGCGCCGTCGACGTGGAACCAGAGCCCTTCGTCCGCGCAGAAGTCCGCGAGGTCATCGAGGGCGTCGACGGCACCCGTGTTCGTCGTCCCGGCGATCCCGATGACACAGATCGGCTGGAGCCCGCGCTCGCGGTCGGCATGGACGGCCTCCCGGAGGGCGGTCACGTCGATCCGCAGGGACGCGTCCACCGGTACCCGGCGAAGGTACCCGTTCCCCAGCCCGAGCAGCTCGACGGCCTTCTGGATCGACGAGTGCGCCTCGTCCGAGCAGTAGACCGTCATCCGTCGCGGTGCGCCCGCGACGCCCTCGGCCCGGACGTCGTACCCGGCCCGTGCGTTGCGGGCCACCGCGAGGGCGATGAGGTTCGACGCCGAGCAGCCGCTGGTGATGAGGCCGCTCGCGGCAGGCGGGAAGCCGAGCAGGGCCTTCAGCCAGTCGATGACCTGGATCTCGACGTAGTTGTTGCTCATGTACGCGAAGGCACCGCTCACCGCGTCGGTCGTCGCCGCGAGGAACTCCGCGTACGCGCCCATGATCGTCCCGGTCCCAGCCTCCCACCCCCAGAAGCGCGGGTGGAAGTTCCCCATCTGGTACGGACGGATGTAGCGGACGTACTCGTCGTACACGTCGTCCGGTCGCTCGGGACCGGGCGGGGCCGACCCCCCGAAGTGGGACTTCACGTGGTCCGGCGCATGCTCCCAGACCGGGCGGTCCCGGAGCGACTCCAGGTGGTCCAGCGCATCGTCGACCATCCGGTGACCCAGCGCGCGCATCGACGCCCAGTCGTCCGGGTCGAGTGTCTCTTCCGCGGGGATGCCGGTCTGCTCGTCCATGGTGTCGACCCTTTCCGGACTTCGATCGCGTCACGCTCCCATCGGGGGAGCAGCCGGAGGCCCTTCGCCATCTGGATCGCCGCGGGTCAGGGCGGGACGGGGACCGGGGCCAGTGCATGCCCCCGAACGGCGAAGGCCCGTCGACCGTGCGTGCTGGCCCATGTTGGCACGCGAACCAGCGTGGCCGTGGCGCGGATCGCTCTCGACGTTCGTCGTCGCGCCGGTGGTCCGGGCGCGGACGGGCAGCGAGGACACCGGCCGTCCGAGAGTCCAAGCGGCGCGACACCGCGGGCGTAACGGCACTGGCCGTCGGGCCCCGCGGGCGACGTACCCTCGTGCGGCGCGGCCGCCTGTCGTGATGCCGCGCAGAGCCCCCGGATGCCCGGGCGGTCCGACGACGACGGAGGAGGCACCCCATGGCCACGGCCGAAGCGGCGATCGACGACTTCCTGGCGCAGAAGCGGATCGCCGTCGCCGGCGTCTCGCGGGAGCCGGGCGGCAAGCACGGCGGGAACATCATCTACAAGCGCCTCAAGGAGCGCGGCTACGAGGTCTTCGCGGTCAACCCCAACGCCGACACGGTGGAGGGCGACCCCTGCTTCCGAGACCTCAAGTCGATCCCCGGCGGCGTGGACGCCGTCGTCATCGCGACCGCACCGGCCGCCGTCCCGTCGGTCGCCCGGGAGTGCAAGGAGCTGGGGATCACGCGCGTCTGGATGCACCGCTCGTTCGCCGGTGGAAGCGTCTCCTCGGACGCACAGGCCTACTGTCGCCAGAACGGCATCGCCTCGATCGCGGGCGGATGCCCGCTCATGTACGGACCCACGTCAGATGGCGGCCACCGCTTCATGAAGCTCTTCCTGGGGCTGTTCGGGAAGCTGCCGAAGGAGGCCTGACGGGCGACACCGCGACCGCGACCGGGGCGAGGTGGCGGACGTCGTGGCGCGGCCCGGCGAACCGACGCAGTCCAGGGTCCTCCGTGACAGGTCCGCCCGGGTGCCGTGGCGGCAGGTGATCAGGGGGGCGCTCCGCGACCTCGCGGGACGAGGCCCCACGGCCCTGCCGGAGCGGCTCGAAGGCGCCCTCTACGGCCAGCTCGTGGGCGACACTCTCGGTTCGGCCGACGGGCGGGTCGCCGCGTGGAGCGACGAGAGCGCCCGGATGCTGGCCCTCCTCGACTCGCTGCTGGGCGGTCGGTTCGACCCCGAGGACGAGGCTTCTGCCGTCACCGCAGTGCTGTCCCGGCCGGGCGAGGCGGGCCGGACCGAGACGATGGTGAGTCGGTATCACGCCGCGATCCTGCCCGTGCCCCTGGTGATGCGCGCACGTGAGCCGCGCGTGATCGTCGACCTTGCCGCACGGGCCTCCGGCACGAGTGGGGAGGCGCAGGTCGCGTGCGCCCTGTACGCGCTCGTCGTGCGCCGGCTCGTCGCGGGAGAGCGCGGGCGCGCCGGCGTCCTGACCCGGGCCACCCGCGACCTGCGGGAGATGCTCGCGAGCGGCGGCCTGCCGGGATCGCCGGTCGTCGCGCGACCGGCCCCGGCGCTCGCTGCCCTCGACTCCTTCGTCGCGCGGTCGGGGCGATCGGGCGGTGACCCGGTCGTCGACGGGTTCTGGTCGGGGTGGGAGGCGTTCGCGGGCTCGGCCGGCTACCAGGAGGCCGTGACGCGTGCCCGTGCCCCCGGCTCCGACGCCCGTGCATCGGCCGCGATCGCGGGCGGACTCGCGGGCGCGTACTGGGGCAGCGCGGGGATCCCGGTGGCGTGGCGCCGTGGCCTGCCGGAGGAGGCGGTCGCCCGGTCGCTCGTGGACCGGCTCATCGAGACCGACGCCCCGGGCTGGGACGGCCGGCCCTGGCGGACCTCGACTTCGAGTCCCCTGCGGGTCGACGCCCTCGACCTCACCGGGTGCGACGACCACGCAGCCGGTGCCGTCGGGATCACCTTCCTCCCCGGGCGACGGTACGTCGGGTACCACACGGGGGCGCACTGGCGCGACCTCGACACCGATGCCGCCCGGCTCCGGGAGCTCGGGGTGAACGTGCTGCTCCTCCTCGTGGAGGACCGCGAGCTGGTCCGCTGCCGGGTCACCGGGATCGGCGAGGCGCTTGCCGCCCGGGCCGTGGAGCTGGTCCGCTTCCCGATCCGCGATCCGCTCCTTCCCCGGGACGGCGTGGCCTTCTGCGAGACCATCAAGTCCATCCTGCGGCGGGTGCGCGGCGGCGGGTGGGTAGCCATCGCGTGTCGGGGCGGCCTCGACCGGGCCGGCATGGCAGGGGCGTGCCTCCTGCGTGAGGCCGGCCTCGGCTCCGACGAGGCCATCGGCCGCGTCCAGCGTGCGCGCTGCGGCGCGCTCACGCTTCCGGATCAGCAGGCGTACGTGCGCGGCTGGCCGCCGCGTCGGTAGGGCCGGGCGGGGGGCGAGGGCGAGATCGATCGTGGCGTCCCCCGATGGGCCGACGATCGGCCACCGACCCGGCCACGCCGGACGGCCCGTTCGCCGACCCGGTCGCCGGCCCGGAGCCGCGCTCGAGCCCCAGCGCCGCCCGTTCCGTTTGGTACATCCTTGAGCCGGTCACGCGGCCCGGGACCTGTCTCACGGACACGGCCCGACACCGCGTGCTCCCCGAGGCCGGAAGGAGAAACCCCATGCCGCAGGCAGAACGAGTCGTCGACATCCTCGCGGGCCGGACGGCGGTCGGCACGCGGGCGACCGTCCAGGGCTGGATCCGGACACGCCGTGACTCGAAGGCCGGGCTCTCCTTCCTGCATGTCCACGACGGGTCCTGCTTCGACGCCCTCCAGGTCGTGGCCCCGGCGACGCTCGGCAACTACCACGACGAGGTCCTGGGTCTGACCGCCGGCTGCGCCGTCACGGTCACCGGCACGGTCGCTGCCTCGCAGGGCGCAGGGCAGGCCGTCGAGCTCCTCGCCGACTCGATCGTCGTGGTCGGGTGGGTGGACGATCCGGAGAGCTACCCCATCTCGCAGAAGCGGCACACGTTCGAGTACCTCCGCGAGGTCGCCCACCTGCGAGTGCGAACGAACACCTTCGGCGCGGTCGCCAGGGTCCGTCACCGTCTCGCCATGGCCATCCATCGCTACTTCGACGAGCACGGCTTCTACTGGGTGCACACCCCGATCCTCACCGCCAGCGATGCCGAAGGCGCCGGAGAGCTGTTCCGCGTCTCGACGCTCGACCTGGCCAACCTCCCGCGCACGCCCGAGGGCGCGATCGACTACTCGCAGGACTTCTTCGGCAAGCCCGCCTTCCTCACCGTCTCCGGTCAGCTCAACATCGAGTCGTACTGCCTGGCGCTCACGAACGTCTACACCTTCGGGCCCACCTTCCGGGCCGAGAACTCGAACACCAGCCGGCATCTCTCGGAGTTCTGGATGGTCGAACCGGAGATCGCGTTCGCCGACATCACCGCCAACGCCGACCTGGCCGAGGATCTGCTCCGGTACAGCTTCCGCGCGATCCTCGACGAGTGTCCCGCCGACATGGCGTTCTTCGCCGATCGGATCGACAAGGAGGCCGTCCGCCGGCTCGAGGACTTCGTCACGTCGACCTTTGCGCGCATGGAGTACACGGAGGCGATCGAAATCCTCAAGCGATCCGGCCGTCCGTTCGAGTTCCCCGTGGAGTGGGGGGTCGCACTGCAGGCCGAGCACGAGCGATACCTCTGCGAGGAGTACGCGAAGCGGCCCGTGGTGGTCGTCAACTACCCGAAGCAGATCAAGGCGTTCTACATGCGCCTCAACGATGACGGGCGCACCGTGGCGGCGATGGACGTGCTCGCCCCCGGCATCGGCGAGATCG
>JBAWVU010000025.1:0-14902 GCA_037147135.1 Chloroflexota bacterium | reverse complement strand
GTGAAGTCGAGGATGCGGAACGGGGGCTCATAGCCGGGCTGGTGGCGGCGGATGAGGAGCTCGAACGAGCCCTCCGCCCCCTCGAACGAAGCGCCGTCGGCCTCGAGCTGCTTGATGAGGCGCGACAGCGCCCGCGGGTCGACGACCCCCTCCAGGTGGTGCCCGAGCTGCTCTGCCCGGAGCTGCGTGTTCGCCCTGCCGCCGAGCTCGGAGACGACGAGGCGACCCTCGTTGCCGACGAGCACGGGGTCGACGTGCTGGTAGCTCCGCTCGACCTTCGCGACCGCGGCGCCGTGGACGCCGCCCTTGTGGGCGAAGGCCGACCGCCCGACGTACGGCGCATAGTCGTTCGGGGTCACGTTGGCGATCTCGGCGACCGACCGCGACAGGTGCGTCAGGTCGTCGAGGTCACCCCCGCCCACGGGGATGAGCTGGAGCGGCATCTTGAGGGCGAGGTTCGCGAGGATGCTCACCATGTTCGCGTTGCCGCACCGCTCCCCGTACCCGTTGATCGTCGCCTGGACGTGACGCATGCCCGCCTGCACCGCCGCGAGCGAGTTCGCGACGGCGAGCTCGGCGTCGTTGTGCGTGTGGATCCCCCACGTGAGCGCCGGCGCGCCCGGGTCGCCCTCGACCGCGAGCCGCGTCGCGGTGATGATCCGGACGAGCTCGTCGGTGAGGGTCCCACCGTTCGTGTCGCAGAGGACGAGTGTCCGGGCGCCTGCGTCGCGCGCCGCGCGGAGGGTGGCGACCGCGTAGTCGGGATCTGCCCGGTACCCGTCGAAGAAGTGCTCCGCGTCGTAGACCGCCTCGCGCCCGTGGTCGACGATGAAGCCGATCGACTCGGCGACCATGTCGAGGTTCTCGGCGGGCGTTGCCCCCAGGACCTCCGTGACGTGGAGGAGCCAGCTCTTGCCGAAGATCGTGATGACCGGCGTCTCGGCCGCGACGAGCTCGCGGAGGTTCGGGTCGTCGCCGGGCCGGTTGGACCGGTGGCGCGTGGAGCCGAAGGCGGCGATCTTCGCCCGCTGCCATGTCATCCGCTTCGCGGCCGCGAAGAACTCGATGTCCTTGGGGTTGGAGCCGGGCCAGCCGCCCTCGATGTACGGCATCCCGTACTCGTCGAGCATCCTCGCGATCCGGATCTTGTCGGCGAGCGAGAGCGTGATGTTCTCGCCCTGGGTGCCGTCGCGCAGGGTCGTGTCGTACAGGGTGACGGGTCGTTCGGTCGAGGCGTTCGGGGTGGTCATCGTGGAGACTCCGGTCTGCGTCGCGGGTCGTCGGGAGGTCGTCGGCGTTGCGGCGGCGGTCGTCCGATCGGGCGGCCGCCTACCTAATGGACGCCGTCGCACCTCCGCCGGCGAGTCTCGCGAGGATCCCGTCGGTCATCCCGACCGTGCCGGCCCGCTCCATCCGGGCGGCGAGCGCCGGGTCCGACGGCATGAGGTCTGCCGTGCGGAGGCCGTCGTCGATCGCGACCGAGACCGCGTCCTCGATCGCCGCGGCCGCATCGGCGAGGCCGAACGACCAGCGCAGCATCATCGCCCCCGAGAGGATCGTCCCGATCGGGTTCGCGAGGTCCTTCCCCGCGATGTCGGGCGCGGACCCGTGGATCGGCTCGTAGAGGCCGTGGAGCCCGTACGCAGTCCGGCGCGCCCCCACCGACGCCGACGGTAGCATCCCGATCGAGCCGGCGAGGACGCTCGCCTCATCGCTGAGGATGTCGCCGAAGAGGTTCTCCGTGACGAGGACGTCGAAACCGGCCGGCCACCGGACGATCTGCATCGCCGCGGCGTCGACGAGCCGGTGCTCGAGCTCCACGTCCGGGAACTCCGCGCCGATCTCGATCGCCACCTTCCGCCAGAGCCGGGACGTCGCGAGGACGTTCGCCTTATCGACGCTCGTCACCTTGCGGCGCCGCGCCCGGGCAAGCTCGAAGGCGAGCCGGACGATGCGGGCGATCTCCGGCTCGGTGTACGGGAGGGAGTCGACCGCGCGGCGTGCTCCCGGCTCCCCGTTCATCTCCTCGCGCTCGCCGAAGTAGAGGCCGCCGGTGAGCTCGCGGAGGATGAGCATGTCCACGCCGTCGAGGAGGCGCGTCTTGAGCGGCGAGCTCTCCGCGAGCGCGCCGTGCACGGTGACCGGGCGGAGGTTCGCGAACAGGCCCAGCCCGCCGCGCATGGCGAACAGGGCCTGCTCCGGGCGGACCGCGGCGTTCGGGTCGTCCCAGCGGGGCCCGCCGACGGCGCCGAGGAAGACCGCATCCGACGCCCTGCACGCGTCGAGGTCCTCGTCGCGGATCGCGACGCCGTGCGCGTCGATCCCGGCGCCTCCGACGAGGATCTCGTGCCACTCGACCGAGAAGCCGAACCGGGCGCCGACGGCGTCGACGACCCGACGGCCGGCCCCGAGGACATCGGGGCCGACGCCATCCCCGGGGATCGCGACGATCCGGAACGGCCGCGAGCCGCCCCCGGACGGGCCACTCACGGCCGAGCCAGCCCCGGACGAGCCACGCGACCCGTCCGTCACGGGAGATCCTCCCCGCGCGTCGCCGGCGGGATGACGCCGGCGAGCTCGCCCGCCTCGGCGGCCCGGAGCTTGTTCGTCGCGACGAGGTACGCGGAAAGCGAGGCCTCGACGATGTTCGTCGAGAGCCCGTGGCCGGTGACCGTCTCGGCGGTCGGGGCCTCGTCGATGGACCGGCGGCACCGGAGCACGACCTGGCCCTGCGCGTCCTCTCCGCCGGAGACCGCCTTGATCTCGTAGCTCGTGAGGACCGCATGCCAGCCGAGGACCGGCTCGACCGCCGCGTCGACCGCGCGGTAGAGCGCGTCGACCGGGCCGTTGCCGCGGGAGCTCCCGTACCGTTCGTCGCCCTCGACCCCGAGCGTCACGTGGCCGCGCGACTCGCCCCCGCGAGCGGAAGAGACCTCCCAGTCGACGAGCGCTACGCGCTGCGGGACTTCGGCGACCTGCTGCTCGACGATGGCGATGAGGTCGGCGTCGGTGACTTCCTTCTTCCGGTCGGCGAGCGCGATCGCCTCGCGGTACGTGAGATCGAGCTCGGGGCCGTCGAGGGTGTAGCCGAGGTCGCGGAGCTTCTTCTGCAGGCCCTTGCGGCCCGACAGCTTCCCGATCGTCAGCTGGCTCCCGGACAGGCCGATCGACTGCGGCGTCATGATCTCGTACGTGAGCGGGTTCTTGATGACCCCGTCCTGGTGGATGCCGGATTCGTGGGCGAACGCGTTCGCCCCGACCACGGCCTTGTTCGGCTGGATGCTGAAGCCGGTGAGGAGCGAGACGAGCCGGCTGGCCGGCGTGATCTGCTCGGTCTGGACCCGCGACGTGAGCGTCGGGAACTGCGTCGGGCGGGTCCGGATCGCCATGACGACCTCTTCGAGCGACGCGTTGCCCGCTCGCTCGCCGAGGCCGTTGATCGTCACCTCGACCTGCCGCGCGCCCGCCTGGACGGCGGCGAGCGTGTTCGCGGTCGCGAGGCCGAGGTCGTTGTGGCAGTGGACGCTCACGACGGCCTCGTCGCCGACGAGCGCCTTCACGCGGCCCACGAGCTGGCCGAACTCCGACGGGATCGCGTAGCCGACCGTGTCCGGGATGTTGAGGGTCGATGCACCGGCCTCGACGACCGCCTCGTAGACCTGGAGGAGGAACTTCGGGTCGGTCCGCGATGCGTCCTCGGCGGAGAACTCGACCTCCGCGTCGCGGCCCAGCTTCTCCCGGCCGTAGCGGACCCATCGGACCGCCTCGGCGAGCGCCTGGTCGCGGTCCATCCGGAGCTTGTGCTTGAGGTGGATGTCGCTCGTCGCGATGAAGACGTGGAGATGCGGTCGCTCGGCGACGCTGATCGCCTCGACGGCGCGCTGCGGGTCGCCGTCGCGACATCGGGCGAGCGCGGCGACGGCCACGCCCTTCGACTCCTCCGCGATCCGCCGGACCGCCTCGAAATCCCCGGGGGAGGCTGCCGGGAAGCCGGCCTCGATGACGTCGACCTTGAGCCGGACGAGCTGGCGCGCGACCTGGATCTTCTCCGCGACCGTGAGCCCGGCGCCGGGCGCCTGCTCCCCGTCGCGCAAGGTCGTATCGAAGATGCGTACGGAGCCCGCGGGTACGCCGGGGCCGTAGGTGGGCGCGCTCATGATCCCCTGCTCCCTCTCGCCGAAGCCTGTGCCTGGCCGGCCGTGACCACGACCGGGTCGAGGAATGCCATCTGCGAACGCAGCTCGGCACCGACCTGCTCGATCTGATGATCGGCGTCCTCCTGCCGCATCCGCTCGAAGTCGGCGCGACCGGAGTCGTTCTCCTCGATCCACCGGGCGGCGAACGTCCCGTCCCGGATCTCGGAGAGGACCTGCTTCATCGTCGCGCGGACGTGGTCGTCCACGATCCGCGGGCCCGACACGTAGTCGCCGTACTCGGCGGTGTCGCTCACGCTGAACCGCATGAAGTTGAGGCCGCCGCGGTACATGAGATCGACGATGAGCTTGAGCTCGTGCATCGTCTCGAAGTACGCGAGCTCCGGCTGGTAGCCGGCCTCGACGAGCGTCTCGAACGCCGCCTTCACGAGGGCCGCGGTGCCGCCGCAGAGGACTGCCTGCTCGCCGAAGAGGTCGGTCTCGGTCTCCTCGGTGAAGGTCGTCTCGAGGATCCCCGCGCGCGTGGCGCCGAGCGCGTTCGCATAGGCGAGGACGCGGGCGCGCGCCGTCCCGCTCGCGTCCCGCTCGACCGCGAAGAGCGCCGGGACGCCGCCGCCGTCCCGGTAGACGGAGCGGACGAGGTGACCCGGGCCCTTGGGCGCGACCATCCCGACGTCGACGAAGTCGGGCGGCGCGATCCGGCCGAAGCGGATGTTGAATCCGTGCGCGAACAGGAGGAGCTGGCCGGGCCGGAGGTTCGGGGCGACCTCCGCCTCGTAGGCGTCCTTCTGGGCCGTGTCCGGGATCGCGAGCATGATGACGTCGGCGGCCTTCACGGCGTCGGCGACGTCCAGGACGCGGAGCCCGGCCTCCTCGACGATCGCGCGGCTCTTGCTCGTCGGCGGGAGGCCGACGATGACCGAGACGCCCGACTCGTGGAGGTTGAGGGCATGGGCATGCCCCTGGCTGCCGAACCCGATGATCGCGACGGTCTGGCCGGAGAGGGCGGCAGGATCGGCGTCGGCGTCGTAGTACATCCGGGCGGTCATCGCTTCACGGCCTCCTCGATCGATTGGGAGCCGCGCGACATGACGACGGCCCCGGTGCGGACGATCTCCTTGATCCCGAACCCGCGGAGGAGCGCGACGAGCGCGTCGACCTCGGCCTCGGTGCCGGTCGCCTCGACGATCACCGCCTCCGCGGCCAGGTCGACGATGCGGCCGCGGTTCATCTCGACGATGGAGACGATCTCCCCGCGGTTGCGGTCCGTCGCACGGACCTTCACGAGCGCCAGCTCGTGCTGGACCGTCGGCTCGTCGGTGACGTCCTGGACCTTGAGGACGTCGATGAGACGATAGAGCTGCTTCGTGGCCTGCTCGACGGCGAACTCGTCGCCGTGGATCGTGATCGTCATCCGGCTGATGTCGTCGCTGTCGGTGTGGCTCACCGAGAGCGACTCGATGTTGAAGTTGCGCGCGCGCATGAGGCTCGCGACGCGGTTGAGGACGCCGGTCCGGTTCTGGACGACGGCGACGACGACGTGGCGACGGCCGGCGCCGGAGCCGGGGATGGCTCGCGGGGGGGGCGCGGCGGCGCTGGTGGTCCCAGTATCGGCGCTCACGACTCCGCCCCCCAGTCCTCGATGAGATCCGAGAGCCCTTTGCCGGCCGGCATGATCGGGAAGACGTTCTGCTCGCTGGCGATCTCGAACCAGACGAGCGCAGGGCCGTCGACGGCGTTCGCCGCATCGACGGCCGGCCGCACCTCCTCGGGCTTCGTCGCCTTCCAGGCCGGGATCCCGTACGCCTCGCAGAGCTTGAGGTAGTCGGGACCGACCATCGTGGACGAATGGAAGTTGCTCTCGTAGAAGATCTCCTGCCACTGCCGGATCATCCCGAGCTTGTGGTTGTCGAGGAGCGCGATCCTCACCGGGATCCGGTCCTGGACGAGCGTCGCCAGCTCCTGGATCGTCATCTGGAAGCCGCCGTCGCCGCAGATCGCCCACGTCGTCTTGTCCGGCCGGCCGAGCGCCGCGCCCATCGCGGTCGGGACCGAGTAGCCCATCGTCCCGAGACCTCCCGAAGAGAGGTGGCTGCGCGGCCGCCGATAGCCGCCGTAGCGCGCCGTCCACATCTGGTTCTGGCCCACGTCGGCGACCATCGTCGCGTCGTGGTCGTTCGCCTCGCCGATCTGGTCGATGACGTAGTCGGCCGAGAGGAGGCCGTTGCGCCACATCCCCGAGCCGTGCCAGCTGCTGGACTCCGAGTCGTGCCGCCACTCCGCGAGCTGCTCGAGATAGGAGGCGCGTGCCTCGGGCCCGACGGGCTCGACGAGCGGGATGAGGGCACGGAGGATGTGCCGCGCGTCGCCGACGATGGGGACGTCGACCGCGACGTTCTTCCCGATCTCGGCTGGATCGATGTCCACGTGGACGATCCGCGCGTGCGGTGCGTACGTGCGGACGTTGCCCGTGACCCGATCGTCGAACCGCATCCCGAGCGCGATGAGGAGGTCGGCGGACTGGATCGCGCGGTTCACGTGCTTCCAGCCGTGCATGCCCATGTACCCGTACGCGAGCGGATGCCGCTCGTCGATCGCGCCGATCCCGAGGAGCGACCAGGCGATCGGGATGTTCGCCTTCTCGGCGAGCTCGCGGAGCTCGTCCCAGGCCTCGGCGATGAGGATGCCGTGGCCGGCGAGGATGAGCGGCCGCTTCGCCTTCGCGATCTCCTGGGCGACGAGCCGGAGCTGCCGCGGGTGGCCGTCGAGGGTCGGGCGGAAGCCCGGCAGCCCGGCGAGGACCTCCTCCTCGCTCGGGTGCTCGGTGCGGCTCTCCTGCTGGAGCGCGTCCTTGGTGATGTCGATGTGGACCGGGCCCGGGCGACCGGTCCGCGCGATGTGGAACGCCTCGGCGAGGACGCGAGGGAGCTCGTTCGCATCGCGGACGAGGTAGTTGTGCTTCGTCATCGGCAGGGTGATGCCGGTGATGTCGATCTCCTGGAACGCGTCCTTGCCGATGAGCGCCGCGGGGACGTTGCCGGTGATCGCGACGATGGGGATGGAGTCGAGCTGGGCCGTGGCGATCCCGGTGACGAGGTTCGTCGCACCCGGGCCGGAAGTGCCCAGGCAGACGCCGACCCTGCCGGTCGCGCGGGCGAACCCATCGGCGGCGTGCGCCGCGCCCTGCTCGTGGCGGACGAGGATGTGGCGGAGCTCGGGGTAGTCGCCGAGCACGTCGTAGAGCGGGAGGACGACGCCGCCCGGGTAGCCGAACAGGACGTCCACGCCCTGCCGCAGGATCGCTTCGCAGACGATGTCGGCGCCGATGCGCGTCCGTTTCCGGACGTGGCCCTCGTGGAGCATGTCCCGCTGGGCCTTCTCGATCGCCTCCGCGGCGGATGTCCCCTCGTCGGGCACGTGGGTCCGCCGGTCCGCGGCCGGATCCCCGTTCATCACCGTCATCCGTCGATCCTCCGTCGTCGGCCATCACCCCGGCCGTGCATCTCCGAGTAACAGAAGACCCCCGCCGCCCCGGCGAGGGTCCTGCAGGTCTCCGGTCTGGTGGCGCTCTGCGCTACCGCGGTCCTCCAGTCTCCCGCCGGGAGCCCGTAATGAGCTCGAGAAGGGACAGGGCAAGGGAGCGGATCAACCCGAGGGCGGATACGTCGACGATGCGCGGGTCACCGAACGGGACATGGACACGCCGGCCATCCGTCGTCGCGACGACGGCGATGGGGCGGGTATCGCGACCGTTGAAGAGACCCACTATCCCTCCGGCTTCCTCGGCCCACGCTGGCGCGAGAGTGCCGGAAGGATAGCACGAGACGAACGGTGTGCAACCCTGCCCCGAAGGTACCGTGTGCCGGGCGCCGACAGTCCCGGTCCGGCGAGACCGTCCGCGTCGATGCCGGGCCGCAGCGACCGCCGAAGCGGTCAGCCAGAACCGGACGGCTCGACCGAGGTCGGGGGCATCGGCGTCGGTCCGGCCGGAGGCGTGCCGTCGCGTGCGCGGAGCGCGCGGATCCCCTTCGGCCCTCCCGGCCACCAGCTCCAGTCCCCGAACACGGCGGTGAGGGCAGGTACGAGGAGGCTCCGGACGATGAACGTGTCGAGAAGGACCCCCATCGCGACGGCCGCGCCGACCTGGAAGAGCACCTGGAGCGGCGCCGTGGTCATCGCCGCGAACGTGCCGGCGAGGATGACGCCGGCCGACGTGACGATCGCCCCGGTACGGGCGGACGCGATGCGGATCCCCTCGCGGATCGGCCGCGTCTCGCTCTCCTCGCGGATCCGGCTCGTGACGAAGATGTTGTAGTCGGCGCCGAGCGCGACGAGGAGGACGAAGACGAGGAGCGGGAGGAAGAACGTCGCGCCGTTGAAGCCCATGACGTCCTGGAAGAGGAAGCCGGCGAGGTGGAGCGTCGTCACGTACGAGAGGAGGACGGTCCCGACGAGGAAGAGCGGCGCGACGATCGCCCGGAGGAGGAGGATGAGGACGATGAGCACGCCGAGGACGGTGAGGAACGCCACGCGCTCGAAGTCCTTCTGGATGGTGGACTGGATGTCCGCCTGGTCGGCCGCCGCGCCCCCCACCACGATGGTCGTCCCTGCGCCGAAGTCGGCGGCTCGCGCCGCGACGGCGGCCCGCACGCTGCGGACGGTGCCGATCGCGGCGGAGGAGTAGGGGTCGTCCGCGGGGATGACGTAGAGCCGGGCGACGGTCCCGTCGGCAGACCGATACGCGGCGAGAAGTCGGTCCACGCCGATCCCCGCGTCGCCGGGGAGGCCGCGCGGGATGACGTAGTCGTCCGCGGGTCGCGCGGCGAACGCGGCGGCGAGCGTCGCGGCCTCGGACCGGAGCCGCGCGGCGATGTCGACGATCTCCTGCAGCGCCGCGGCGTCGGCGGTCGCTCCGCCCGACGCTGCGAGCGCCTGGGCGAATGCGGCCATGTCCGCGGTCAGGACCGCGTAGGTCGGATCGGTGGCCAGCTCCGGGTGCTCGCGGCCGAGCGCCTCGATCCACGCCGCGCCCCCGCCGAGCTGCGCCGCGATGTCCGGGCTCGCCAGCGCGGTCGCGACGGCCTGCGGCGACGAGAGGAGGGCGAGCCCGGTCGCGATCTGCGTGAGCATCGCCGACGGCCGGAACTGCGCGTCGACGCTGCCGTCGCCGGAGGTCGAGACGAGGCTCGTGACGTCGAGGACGCCGTCCACTCCGGCGATGGTCTTCGTGAGCGCGGCGAGCGCGGCGAGACGGTCGGGAGCGGCGACGTCGCCGACTGCGGGCGCGTCGACGAGGACGGTGATCGGCATGAGCCGGCCCTTGTCCATCTTCGAGGCGAAGAGCTCGAACCCGATCCGCGCGTCGGAGTCCTTCGGCAGCTCCGCGAGCGTGTCCGCGCTCGACCGGAGGCCGGGCAACATGACGACGGGCAGGAAGAGCCCGCCGAGCACGACGATGGAGACGAGGCCCGGCCGACGGGTGATGACCGACGCGATCCGCGCCCACGCGCCGTGGTCGCCGTGGTGGTCGTCCTCCTTCGGGTGGCGCGGCCAGAAGAGCGGCCGCCCGAAGATGACGAGGAGCGCCGGCGTCAGCGTGAGCCCTGCAACGAGCGTGATGACGATCGTTATCGCGAGCGCGGGCCCGATCGTCTGGATCATCCCGAAGCTCGCGACCGCCATCGACGTGAGGCCGACGACGACGGTCGCGGCGCTCGCGGTGATCACCGCGCCGATGCGAGCGACGGTGACGCGGGCGGCGGTCGGCCGGTCCGCCTTCGAGAGCTCCTCCCTGAACCGGCTGATGAGGAAGATCGTGTAGTCGACGCCCACGCCGAAGACGAGGACGACGATGAACGAGTCGAGGAGGGTCGAGATCTTCCAGCCGGCGGCGGCAAGGATCCCGAGCGTCCCCCGCGAGACGATGAACGCCGCCCCGATCGTGAGGAGCGGGACGAGCGCGGCAAGCGGAGCACGGTAGATGAGAAGGAGGACGACGAGGACGAGGACGATCGTCACGATCGTCGTCCGATCCGTGCCGGCGACGATCGCGCGCAGGTAGTCGGAGCCGATGCCCGCGCTGCCGGTGACGTGCACCTGGAGCCCGGCGGGCGCCGTGTCCCGGAAGTGCGCGCGGAGCACGTCGATCGCGATGTTGGCCGCCTCCTGGAACGCCACCACCTCGAGGTTGACGGTAGCGATCTGGGTCGAGCCATCGGCGCTCTCGAACATCGCCTTGAGGTGGGGCTTCGCCGAGAGCGTCACGATGTTGCGGACCACGTCGCGGAGCTCGGCCGGGGCCTCGGTCGTCGCCCACGTCGGGAGCGCGTCGATATAGGCGCGGTCGGCGTCCGTCAGTCCGCCCTCACGCGAGAAGACGACCGTCGCCGATCCCGGGGCCGCCTCATCCGGGAACGCGCGCGCGAGGACCGCACGCGCCTCGACCGACTCGGCCTCCTTGGGCAGGAATGTCGTCTCGTCGGCCGAGCCGACGTCGGCGAGCGACGGCGCGAAGGCGGCGAACGCGATCGCGGCGATCGCCCAGGCGACGACGACGACCCAGCGATACCGGGTGACGAGCGACCCGACGCGAGCGAACACGGCCGCCTACCCGAGGCGCAGCAGGCGCCGGACGCCCCGAGCGGCGGCGCGGGCGAGCCAGGCGGTGAGGACGCCCTGGGCGATGGTCGTCGGGATCCACAGCAGGCCGCCCGGGTCCGCGGGACCGGCGGCAAGCCCCGGCACGTCGATGCGCACGACCTTCACGCCGCGCGCCTTCTCGCGAAGCACGTCGTCGGACGCGGTCCACGGGACCGTCCCGAGGAGGAGCCCGGAGAACCCACCGGTCCGGAGCAGGTCGCGGAGGCGCGCGAGCCACTCGTCGGGAGCGGTCACGTCGGATGCGAGGCCGGAGACCGTACGGGTCGGGAGGACCACCTCGACGCGCGGGTCCGCGACGATGTTGCGATACCACTGCGTCCGCGCCCCGAAGCCCGCGACGACGTACACGGCGCCGTCCCTGATCGTGTAGAGCAGCGGTGCCTCGCGCACGAGGCCGCTGTTCCGCCCGCGCGTCCGAAGGAGGCACGTGTAGCCGACGAGGGGGCTCATGAAGAGGAGCCCCGTCCCGGTCCGGAGGGCCGGGATCGCGAGCCACCGGTTCAAGGCGTTGAACGCCGCGTGGAGGGCCTCGCTGTACGGCGACTCGCCGCCGAGGCCGGCGACCGGCTCGTCGCTCGGCACGATCGAGGGCGACGCCGACGCGGGCGCGGGATCGGCCGGGGTGGCGGGTGCGCTCTCCGAATGTGCGCTCATCGGGGACCTCCGGGGACGCACCAGCGGCGGGGCGGCCTGCCAACCCCACACTACGCCGCGAGCGTACCATCCGCGACCCTCCGCGGAGCGGGCCGACAGGCCCGTTCGCCCCGGTCCGTATCGCGGGCCTCGGGCAGCCGGCCGGCCGGCGGTGTCGCACGCTCCGGCCCTGTCGCACCCTCTGGTACCCTGTCTCTCCGCCCGCTGGAGTGCAGCCGCTCATGTCCGATCACGCGCCCAAGCCCAGGACCCTTGTCGAGAAGATCTGGGACGACCACGTCGTCGCAGAGGAGCCAGGAGCGCCAGCGATCCTCGCGATCGACCTCCACCTCGTCCACGAGGTGACGAGCCCGCAGGCGTTCACCGGCCTGCGCGAACGCGGGCTCTCCGTCCGCCGCCCGGAGCTGACGGTCGCGACGGCGGACCACTCCACGCCGACCACGCCGCGCGGCCTGCCGATCGTCGACCCGATGGCCGCCGCACAGGTGAAGCAGCTCGAGACGAACTGCGCGGATTTCGGGATCCCGCTCCACGCCCTCGGGACGGAGACGCAGGGGATCGTCCACGTCATCGGCCCCGAGCTCGGCCTCACGCAGCCGGGGATGACGATCGTGTGCGGCGACAGCCACACGGCCACCCACGGCGCATTCGGGGCGCTCGCGTTCGGGATCGGGACGAGCGAGGTGGAGATGGTCCTCGCGACCCAGACCCTCCTCCAGCGCCGGCCGCACACGTACGAGGTGCGCCTCGACGGCAGGCTCTCTCCGGGGGTCTCCGCGAAGGACGTCATCCTCGCGCTCATCGCCCGGATCGGCATCGGCGGCGGCACCGGGCACGTCTTCGAATACCGCGGCGAGGCCATCCGCGCCCTCTCGATGGAGCAGCGGATGACGATCTGCAACATGAGCATCGAGGGCGGTGCGCGGGCGGGGCTCATCGCCCCGGACGACACGACGTTCGAGTACGTCCACGGCCGCAAGCACGCACCCCTGGGGGCCGCGTGGGACGCGGCGGTCGCGGGCTGGCGGACGCTCCCGACCGACGCCGGCGCCGTCTTCGATCGCTCGATCGTCATCGACGCGGGTGCGCTCGAGCCGATGGTGACGTTCGGCACCAATCCCGGGATGGGGATGCCGGTCTCCGGCCGCGTCCCACGACCGGAGGACGAGCCCGACCCGGGTGCCCGACGGACGCTCGAGCATGCGCTCGAGTACATGAGCCTCACGCCGGGCCAGGCGATCGCCGGCCAGCGCGTGGACGTCGTCTTCCTCGGCTCGTGCACGAACGGTCGGATCAGCGACCTCCGCCTCGCGGCGTCGGTCCTCGAGGGCCGCAGGGTCGCCGACGGCGTCCGGATGCTCGTCGTGCCCGGGTCGCAGCAGGTGAAGGCGGCGGCCGAACGGGAGGGGCTCCACGAGATCTTCCGGGCCGCGGGCGCCGACTGGCGCGAGGCGGGCTGCTCGATGTGCATCGCGATGAACGGCGACCAGCTCTCGCCCGGCGAGTACGCGATCAGCACGAGCAACCGGAACTTCGAGGGCCGGCAGGGCAAAGGCGGGCGGACGTTCCTCGCGTCGCCGCTCACCGCGGCCGCGTCCGCCATCCACGGCGTCGTCACCGATCCGCGGACGCTTCCCGGCATCGCCGAGCCGATCCCGGCCGGCGGAGGGTATTGAGATGGCCGCGCCCTTCCGGTCGTTCACGAGCAAGGTCGTCCCGCTCCCCGCGGAGAACGTCGACACGGACCAGGTGGTCCCGGCGCGCTACCTCAAGGTCACGGACAAGGCCGGCCTGGCAGGCGCGCTCTTCCACGACTGGCGATTCGGGGAGGACGGCTCGCTCCGGGAGCCGCCGTTCGTCCTCGATCGGCCGGAGATGGCCGGTCGGCAGGTCCTCCTCGCCGGCGACAACTTCGGGGCGGGATCGTCGCGCGAGCACGCGCCGTGGGCACTCACCTCGTGGGGGATCCGCGCGATCCTCTCCACGTCGTTCGCCGACATCTTCCGCAGCAACGCGCTGAAGAACGGGCTCCTGCCGATCGTCGTGGAGGCGGAGCGGCACCGCGAGCTGTTCGAGCAGCTGGCGGCGTACCCCGACCTCGAGGTCACCGTCGACCTCGACGCGCAGGTCGTCCACCTGCCGGGGGACGAGGATCTCCCGTTCGACGTCGATCCGTTCGCGAGGAAGATGCTCCTCGCCGGGACGGACGAGATCGGCTACGTCCTCCTGCAGCTCCCGGCCATCGAGACGTGGGAGGCCGCGCACGCCGCCCGAGTCGACACCCGGGTCGGGCCGCCGGTGAGGCGCGGCTGAGCGACCGCCCGCACGCGATCGGGGGATCGCGAACCGCGGACCCCGGTGGCGGCCGGATCGGGCGGGTGATGCACGCGCCGCAGGATCACAGAGCCTTCCGGCCCTTGCCGTCCCGGGCGCGGTCGACCACCGTGGCACCACGAACCAGCATCGTGGAGACAGTCATGCGTCGTTTCCGTCGAACCGTGCCCACCGCCGCGGCCGTCATCGCGCTCGGCGCATTCGCCCTGGCGGGACCCGTCCGGGCCGCCGAGCCACCGGTGAACGTCTCCCTCTACTGGCCGAGCGCGACCCTGCAGGCACAGCAGGTCTTCGTCCCGGTGGGCGCGACCGTGAAGGTCATGCTCCAGTACGGGTCGGACGGCGGATACGACGCGCAGGTCGTGACCTCCGCGGACCCGGCCGTGTTCACCACGGACGGGCCGGCCACCTTCCACACGAAGCTCGATCCCGGGGCCGCGGGCGGGTACAGCTACGCGCTCTGGGTCTTCACCGCGGTCGCACCCGGCACCACGACGTTCGTGGTGGACGAGGCGCGGTCCTGGGACACCTCCGACGCGACCACGCACCTCCTCGCGCTCGTCGCCCGCGCGGACGACACCGCCGCGCTGGACTCACAGGCGTGCGCGGCCGGCGTGTCAACGGTCGGGGTGGGGATCGGCTCGCACGTGGGGATCCGCCTCGTCTCGAACGCGACGACGGGCTACCTGTGGCGCGAGGCGTCGGTGCCGAACACGGCGGCCTTCCGCCCGGATGATCCCGAGGGCACCTACACGGCCCCGCCGGCCGGTGGGCCGGACGGCGCCGCGGGCTACCAGACGTTCGGGTACACGGGCATGCTCGACGGCAGCGCCGCGCTGGACCTCCTGTACGCGCGCCCGAACGAGACGGCCGGCGACCGCTGCGTTCCCACGGTCGCCGTGGGGACGGCTGCCGACCCCTACCCCCCGGACGACACGATCGTCCCGGCGGAGACGGCGGCCGAGCCGACGACAGCCCCGACGGCCGAGCCAACCGTGCCGCCGACCTCGACCCTTCCGGCCGGGGATCTCCCGTCCGGACCCGGGCCGCTCGCCGCGATCCTCCCGATCGAGCGGAGTCTTCGGTGGCACAAGGGGAGG
>JBAWVU010000024.1:0-15191 GCA_037147135.1 Chloroflexota bacterium | reverse complement strand
GGGCGATCGGGTGGTGAGCTTGTATCCCGTCGGATGTTGTGGCGCCCGTCGCCCGGCCGCATCGTGACCCATACGGCCCCAAGAGGCTCCCTGTCAGGAAGCCCGGGCTCAGCCCGCTCATCCGGTGCCGTCAGCTAGGAGGCCATGTACGATGGCTGTCGAGAAGTCGATGGGTTCCGCGAGCCTCGCTGAGGTCGTCGATCGGATCCTCGACAAGGGTGTCGTCGTCGACGCCTGGGTTCGGGTGAGCCTCGTCGGGATCGAGATCCTGGCGATCGAGGCGCGTGTCGTCATCGCGAGCGTCGACACGTATCTCAAGTACGCCGAGGCGGTCGGGCTCACGGCTGCGGCCGCGTAACAGCGGGCTCGGTTCCCACTGACACCACGTCCGGGTGTCGGGGCCGCTCCGGCGATCCCGACACCCGGATGACCCGGCAAAGGAGCAGGGGATGCTGACCCAGGAGATGAACGCCCTCGCCCGCGAGATCGCGAACGCGCAGGACGCTCGCATGGCGGCTATGGCGAGGCTTCACAAGTCCTCCCGCGCCGAGCGTGACGCGCGCCTGGCGGCGATGGCTCGAATGCGCAAGCAGTTGCGCGCCGATCTCGGCAAGATCCGGCCCGGGCTCGCCAAGGGCGAGGCCGCGCGAGCCGCCAGCGTGAAGAGTTGGATGGGGGCCGTCGCCGCGGACCGCGCCGGTGCGCAGAAGGCGTGGCGGGACCTGACCGTGAGCCTGCACGGGAAGCGGGTCGCGGCTGCCAAGAAGCCGGCCGCCGCCCCGGCCCCGGCTCCGGCCGCCAAGACCGAGTAGGGAGCGCCCGCGCCTCGGCACGAGTTCCTCTGCTTGACGGCCCGACCGGCGCAGGTGCGCAGGGTCGACCGTCGGCTGCGGTGCGACGCTGGAGTTGCGGGCCTTCTACTCCCGCAAGACTGACTCGATCCGAGCGACCACCTGCTGGGACCGCAGCCTGGAGGACGGGGCCACCTCACCCCCTCTTCCCCGCTGAGTGCGGCCGCGATCACTGGGCGCGTGTCTGGCCGTACGCCCCTTGATCGCTGCGGCCGACGCCGAGTCGTGGCGACTCTGGAAGCTCGAGATCAGGTGTCGGAAGGCAGGATGCGAAGATGGCGGGTGCGGCGGCTGACACACTCAGCCTGACGGTCGCGGAAGCCCTGCCCAAGGACGTGGGCAGAGGGATCGCCCGCATGGACCCCGATGACATGGTGCGGCTCGGCGTGGGAGCCGGGGACATCGTGGAGTTGGGCCCGCGGCGCATGATCGGCCTTCGTGCCATGCCGACCTACCCGGAGCAGCGCGGCAGCGGGATCGTCCAGATCGACGGCATCGCCCGCGCGAACGCCCAGGCCGCACTGGGCGAGGTCGCGGAGATCAGGCCCTGCGCATTCGCCGTGGCGGCTGCCGTGGTCCTCACGGCCACCGTCGCCCCGGCATCCGGGAGCACGAAGAGCTCCGAGTACCTCGGTCGCGTGCTCGAGGGTCTCCCCGTCACGACCGGCGACCGCGTCCGGGCGACGCTCATCGGTGGCCAGTACCGGGAATTCACGGTCGCCGAATCTGCACCGGGCGGGGTCGTGCTCATCGGTCCCAAGACGATGATCTCCGTCCAGGGCGAAGGCCTTGCCAGCCGGCCCGAGAAGAGCGGCATCACCTACGAGGACGTGGGCGGTCTGCACCAGGAGCTCTCGCGGATCCGCGAGATGGTGGAGCTGCCGCTGAAGCACCCGGAGCTGTTCGAGCGGCTGGGCATCGAGCCGCCGCGGGGCGTCCTGCTCTACGGGCCGCCGGGATCCGGCAAGACGCTCATCGCGAAGGCCGTGGCGAACGAGACGGACGCCTCCTTCTTCCATGTCAGCGGGCCGGAGATCATCCACAAGTTCTACGGCGAGAGCGAGGCGCACCTCCGGGCCATCTTCGAGAAGGCCCGGGCCCAGGCGCCGTCGATCATCTTCATCGACGAGATCGACGCGATCGCGACCAAGCGCGAGGAGGTCCGCGGGGACCAGGCGGTGGAACGGCGGGTCGTCGCCCAGCTCCTCGCCCTGATGGACGGCCTCGAGTCGCGCGGGCAGGTCGTGGTGATCGGGGCGACCAACCTTCCCGACGTCCTCGATCCCGCGCTGCGGCGGCCGGGTCGGTTCGACCGGGAGATCGAGATCGACGCGCCCGATCGAGCGGGCCGCCTGGGGATCCTGGAGATCCACACGCGCGGCATGCCACTCGCACCGGATGTGAGCCTCGACCGACTGGCCGAGACGACGCACGGGTTCGTGGGGGCCGACCTGGCGGCGCTCGGTCGAGAGGCCGCGATGGCCGCCCTGCGGCGGGCCATGCCTCGCTTCCGCCTTGAGGATGGCCAGATCCCCTACCAGTTCCTGCTCGAGCTGGAAGTCACCATGGACGACTTCCTCGAGGCGCTCACCGAGATCGAGCCGTCGGCCCTCCGCGAGGTGTTCACGGAGATCCCGGACGTCCGCTGGAGCGATATCGGAGGGCTCGAGGACGCGAAGCGGGTGCTCACGGAGACCATCGTCTGGCCCGTCCAGCGCCCCGACATCTTCCGGCTGGCGGCCACGACGCCGCCGAAGGGGGTCCTCCTCACCGGGCCACCCGGAAGCGGCAAGACGACGCTGGCCAAGGCGGTCGCGAACGAGACGGGCGTCAACTTCATCTCCGTGAAGGGACCGGAGCTGCTGTCCAAGTGGGTCGGTGAGTCCGAGAAGGCGCTGCGGCAGGTGTTCCGGAAGGCGCGACAGGCAAGCCCGTGCGTCATCTTCTTCGACGAGATCGACGCGCTCGTCCCGATCAGGGGCGCCGGGGCCGAGGTGGCGGAGCGCGTTCTCAGCCAGTTCCTCACCGAGCTCGACGGGGTCGAGGAGCTGCGGGGCGTGACGGTGGTGGCAGCCACCAACCGTCCGGACATGCTCGACCCTGCCCTCGTGCGGGCCGGCCGGCTTGAAGTCAGGCTCGAGCTCACGATGCCCGACGAGGCGGCCCGACGGGAGATCTTCGCGATCCACACCCGGGGCAAGCCCCTTGCCGACGACGTCGACCTCCGATGGCTGGCGGCCGAGACCGATGGCTCGAGCGGCGCGGACATCGAGGCGACATGCCGCCGGGCGACGATGATGGCGATCCGGGAGGTGCTCGATCCCGAGGGGGGCTCTCCGGAACCCGGCACGCTCCTGGTGACCGCCCGCCACTTCCGGAGCGCGCTCGATGACGTCGGCCGGACGGGGTCCCGATGAGACGCCTTGTCCTGGTCCCGCTCGTCCATGACGAGGCGGACATGGGCACGGCCGGTCCGGTGCTCCTGTCGGAGACCGTCAGCCTCGCCGGCCCGGAGCGCTGGGCCGGCCACGTCGACACGCTCACCCGCTACTGGACCGAGGTCTCTGCCTTCCTGGGGAGATCGGACCCCAGCCGGCTCGCGCTCTACCAGGACGGACTCCCCGTGGGTGGATCGATGGGGAGGTCGGTCGTCGAGGAGGCCTCGAGGAGGGGTAGCCGGAACTACCGGCTCCTGCTCGAGCTCATCGACCGGGGTGCGCAGCTCCGCCGGACCGAGGATCCGGAGCTCCTGCGGCTGGAGTACGACCTCGTGGCGCATGAGACGTCGACGGCGCGACTGACCGGCGACAAGCGTGACGAGCAGCGCACGGCGCCGGATCCGGAGAAGCGCGCCCTTCTCCTGCGTGAGCGGGACGAGTTCATCGCACGGACGATCGACTCCACGCTGAAGGAGGGCGAGGTCGGCGTCCTGTTCCTCGGCGCTGAGCACCAGGCCACCGCACGCCTCGCCCCGGACATCATCGTCCAGCCGCTCAAGGATCCGCTGCTCGTGAGGGCGTACTTCCGAGCTCTCCTCACCCCCGGTCACGACCGGGAGCGCATGCGGCTCGCCTCGTACCTCGCCGCGCCCATCGCGGTGGATGCGACCTGGAACGGAGCCGGCGGCATCCCGGCTGTCTGAGTCAGCGGACCTCCAGCGCGAGCTCGCCGGCCGCGCCCTCGGCGATCCACCACGCGCGCACGCCGGGCTCCCCGGTCGCTGAGTCGGCCTCGGACGGGGCGAGCGAGACGATGAGGTGGACGGCATCGGGGTAGAACGCCCGGTCCACGTCCGTGGGGGACGGCCGCGCGGGCGAGCGGACATGGCTGTGGACGACCCCCCAGAGCACCTCGCCACGGTCGTCGATCTCGAGGCTGATGCGGAGGAGGTCGTCGGGAGCCACCTCGAAGCGTGTCGGCGAAGCGAGGGCGTTCCGGGCCGGCTCCCAGCGGAGGGGGACGCCGCCGCCGGCCGCGGGAGCGGTCCCGGCGATGAGGCCGCACATCTCGTTGGGGGCCTCGCTGCGGGCGGACGCGACGATGGCATCCCGCAGCACGGCCGGGAGCCTGACGAGCACGGGTCCGGGCGGTGCGGCGGCCATCACGCGTCAGCATCCGAGTCCCTGGCCGGGGCGCCGGCCGGGCCCGCAGCCCTCGCCTCCGAGCAAGCCGGGCAGGATGGGTCTCGCCGCAGGATGAGCTCCTGGAACGTCGTCTCGAGGGCGTCAAAGAGGAGCAACCGGCCCGCGAGCGTGTCGCCGATCCCGAGCAGGAGCTTCAGTGCCTCGCTCGCCTGGAGCGTACCCATGATCCCCGGGACGACGCCGAGGACGCCCGCGATCGAGCACGGCGGCGCGAGCTCCGGTGGGGGTGGGCTCGGATACAGGCAGCGGTAGCACGGGCCCGACGCCGGGTCGAAGACCGTGATCTGGCCCTCGAACCTGTAGACGCTCGCGTGGACGACGGGGATCCCCGCCCGGACGGCGGCGTCGTTCAGCGTGTAGCGCGCCTCGAAGGAATCGGTCCCGTCTACGATCACCTGGTAGCCCGCGATGATCGCGTCGACGTTGTCCGGCCCCAGCTCCGCGTCATGCGCGATGACCTCCACGTCGGGGTTGAGCGCCGCGATCGACGCCCGGGCCGAGGCGACCTTCGTCTCGCCGATGCGGTCGGTGGTGTGGATCACCTGTCGCTGGAGGTTCGAGACGTCGACGACGTCGAAGTCCACGATCCCGATCGTCCCGACACCCGCGGCGGCGAGGTAGAGCGCAGCGGGCGACCCGAGGCCGCCCGCTCCCACGAGGAGCACCCGTGCGTCGAGGAGGCGCGCCTGCCCCGCGACGCCGACCTCCGGCATGAGCAGGTGCCGGCTGTACCGACGCGCCTGGCCGTCGGTGAGACGCCCCGATCCGGTCCAGCGCAGGCCCTGCGCCTGCCACGCCTGGAAGCCGCCCGCCATGCTCCATACATCGGCGTAGCCGAGGCCGGCGAGGTAGCGGGCCGCCTGGATCGAGCGGATGCCGTGCGCGCAGTAGATGACGATCGGGCCATCGCGGTCCGGGAGGTCGGCCGCGGCGCGCGACGGCAGCGCCCCGAGCGGGATGTGGAGGGCGCCAGGGATCCGGCCCGCGTCCCACTCGCGCGGCTCGCGGACGTCGAGGAGCACCGCGCCCGGGCGGCCGGAGACGAGCGCGTCCGCCTGCTCGGGCAGGATCTCGCGGGCGGTCAGTCTCGATCCCCGGATCCGGCAGCGCCTGCGCGGCTGTCCGGCGCGTCGTCGGCCGACGCCCCTCGGCCCGGTGCCTCATCGACGGCGCCGTCATGCATCGCGTGCGACAGGGTGTCGAGCGAGAGCAGGGCGCACTTGAGCCGGGCGGGGCTGATCTCGATGCCGAGCAGGTCGAGCACGTCGTCCGGCGTGAGCTTCCCGACCTCCGCGATGGCCTTGCCGCGGATCTCGTCGGTGAGGAGCGATGCGGACGCCTGGCTGATCGCGCAGCCACGGCCGGTGAACGCGACGTCCGCCACCTTCCCGTCCCGCACGGCGATCATGAGCGTGATGCGGTCGCCGCAGAGTGGGTTGGCGCCCTCCCAGCGCAGGTCAGGCTCTTCGAGCACGCCGAAGTTGTGGGGGCGCCGGTAGTGCTCGAGGATGTAGTCGCGGTAGAGGTCGTCCACAGAGTCGCGAGTGTACCGCCTGCGCGTGCTGCGCGGGGATGACGGCCATCGCTCGGCTCGTGATACGCGGACCAGCCGGCCGAGCGTCAGGCGCTGGCGAGATCCGACTCCGCCGACCCGCCCGGCTGCTCCGCTGCGTCCGAGGTGAGCACGAGGCAGGCCTCGACCGGGAACGAGACGATGAGGTCCTCAGGCGGCGGCCGTGGCGAAGACCGGCGCCGGCAGGACCGTGACCCGGACCGCCGTGCCGGGCGTGAGCTGCACGACGTCCGTCGCCGGCACCTGGGCGACGACGAGGTCGCCGCCCGGTAGGCCCACCTGGACGCGACCGAGCGACCCGAGGAAGCTCACGGCGAGCACGTGCGCGGGGGCGCCGTCCTCGGGCGCGATCCTCACCGCCTCTGGACGGACGAGCGCGGTCACCGGGCCGGGGCCGGCGGATCCCGCGAGCAGCGGCACCCGTGTCCCGAGGACCTCGACGATGCCGTCGCCGGCGACGCCCTTGAGACGGTTCGTCAGCCCGACGAACTCCGCGACGAACGCGGTCGCCGGTCGGTCGTACAGCTCCGCCGGGGTCGCGATCTGCTCGAGACGGCCGGCCGACATGACGCCGACGCGGTCGCCGAGCGCGAGCGCCTCCTCCTGGTCGTGCGTGACGAACAGGGTCGTGGTGCCGACCGAGATCTGGATCCGCCGGATCTCCTCGCGGAGCTGGCGGCGGACCTTCGCGTCGAGCGCCGAGAGCGGCTCGTCGAGGAGGAGCACCTGGGGCCGGATGGCGAGGGCCCGGGCGAGGGCGACGCGCTGCTGCTGTCCGCCGGACATCTGGTGCGGGTACCGGTTCGCGTACCCCCCGAGCCCCACGAGGTCCAGCGTCTCGGCCGCGCGCTTCTGGCGCTCCTCCTTCCCCGCCCCGCGGAGCCGAAGGCCGTAGGCGACGTTGTCGCCGGCGGTCATGTTCGGGAAGAGGCTGTACGCCTGGAAGACGATCCCCATGTTCCGCTTGTTCGCCGGCACGCGGGTCATGTCCTTGCCGTCGACGAGGATCCTGCCCGCATCGACGTCGTCGAGCCCGCCGAGCGCACGCAGCGCGGTGGTCTTGCCGCAGCCGGACGGTCCCAGAAGCGCCACGAGCTCGCCCGGGGCGATGTCGATCGACAGCCCGTCGAGGGCGTGGACCGGACCGTACCAGCGGTGCATGTCCTGGAACTGCACGGCGACGCCGTTGCGCGGGGTCGCGGGTCCGGTGCTGGTGGCGGTCATGAGGCGGGCTCCTCCTCGACGGCGCGATCGGTGCGCTCCCCGGCGCCGGGCGCGAATCGGGTGATGACGTACAGCAGGATGAAGGCGAAGACGAGCGCCGCCAGCGAGACCGCGACCGAGACGAACGGATCGCGCTTGCCCAGCAGGTAGATGACCACCTGGAGCGTGTGGAACGACAGCAGCGACGAGATCGTGTACTCGCCGAGGACGAGGGCGACCGCGAGGACGGACGCGGAGAGGATCCCGCCGCGGATGTTCGGGACGATAACCTGCAGGATGGTCCGCGGCCAGCTCGCACCGAGGCTCCTCGCTGCGTCGGCCAGCGTGGCGACGTCCACGGTCCGAAGGCCGGAGTCGATCGCGCGGTAGGCGTAGGGCAGGACGAGGATGATGTCGATGAAGGCGAGGGTGAGTGGCGACGCCCCGACGGCGCCGAGGTTCTGGCCCATGAACCGGTAGATCGGGGCGATGCCCACGACGATGACGATCGCCGGGATCGCGAGCGGCAGGAGGCAGAGGAACTCCACGACCCTCCGCATGCGCGGGACGCGGACCACTGTCCAGACCATCGTCGGCACGAGCAGGAGCAGCATGCCGAAGACAGTGAGGACCGCGATCTGCAGCGAGGTGACGATCCCGTCGACGACGTCCGGGTAGTCGAAGATCGCCGCGTACGACGACAGGTCCCGGCTCCCATAGTCGCCGCGCGTCGAGAACTCGAGCATGGCGAAGAGCGGGAGGACCAGGTAGCCGAAGACCAGGACGAGGATCGCGATCCGGCCAGAGGTCTGGAGCCGCGACCGGCGGCGAGGGCGGCCGGCGCCCCTGGGCCGCTCGATCAACGCTCCGCCTCCCGGTGCGGCGGCGCCGAGGGAGCTGGCGGTGGAGGGACCGCTCACCGGACCCACCGTGACGCGCGTCGTTGGATGAGCGCGTAGACCGCCATGACGATCGAGACGATGACGATCATCCCGAGCGCGATGGACTTGCCGACGTTCTCCTGCCCGAGGACGACCTCACTCTTGAACTGGCTGGCGATCTGGAGCGTGATGATCGGGCTCCCCTGGCTCACGAGCGCGGCCGCCGTCGCATAGGCCGAGAAGGCGTTCGTGAAGAGGAGGAGGAGCGCGCCGAGGAAGCTCGGCGCGAGGATCGGGCCTCCGACGTGGCGCCAGAACGCCCAGCCGCTGCCGCCGAGGCTCGCGGACGCGTCGTACCACTCCTGCCGGAGCCCGTCGAGCGACGGCAGGAAGACGATGAGCATGAGCGGGATCTGGAAGTACGTGTAGACGACGGCGAGGCCGGTGAGGCTGTAGAGCCACGAGGCGTCGGAGAGGACGTCGACCTTGAGGTAGCTCTTGAAGAAGATCGTCACGAGCCCGTTGAACCCGAAGGTCGCGAGGAAGGCGAACGCGAGCATCACGCCGCCGAACTGGGCGAGGACGCCCGACGCGGCGATGACGACCTGCCGGAGCTGGCCGTTCGGGTCGCCGCGGACGACGGCCCACGCAAGCAGGGCGCCGAAGATCGCGCCGGCGATCGCGGTCGTGACCGCGAGCTGGATCGACTTCATGAAGGCGCTGACGATCACGTCGTCGGTGAACAGCCGCCCGAGGTTGTCGAACGTGAAGGTGCCCTGGGCGGTGGTGAAGGCGCCGATGGCGACGATGAGCGTCGGGAGGATGAGGAAGAGCCCGACGTACAGGTGGAACGGGACGAGGGCGAGGTAGTTCCTCGCCCCGCGGAGACGGCGCGAGCCGGCCCCGCGAGTGGCGGGGCCGGCTCGGGTCGTGCCGGACGAGGCGGGCGACGTGACCGGTGCTCCGGTCACGACTGCGCCTCGAGTCCGATCGCTGGAGCGCTACTTGATCGTGATGAACTTCCAGTTCTCGGTGAGATAGGCCTTGGCCGCGTCGGTCTGGGCCTGGGTCAGCATGACCGGGGCCGTCGTCGGCGGGTTGAGCGCCGCGAACGCGGCCTTGTCGACCGTCCCGGCCGTCTGCATGGCGGCGAGGCGGACCGGGATCGCGGAGCCCTTGAGCCACGTGTTCTGGCCGGCGTCGGAGAAGACGTACTCCATCCAGCAGCGTGCGGCGGCCGGGTGAGCCGCGTCCTTGTTGACGGCGCTGTTGTAGAACGAGGCGACCGGCGGGGCGTCGGACGGGACGACGACCTTCCAGGTGATCCCCTTCGGCTGGAGCGCGGCGATCTGCGGCCCGTTGTTGTACGACCAGTCGATGACGATCGGGGTCTGGCCGGAGGCGATCGTCGCCGGGGCCGGATCGACCGGGAGGAGGTTGCCGGAGTCGGCGAGCTTCTTGAAGAAGGCGACGCCGGGGGCGATGTCATCGGCAGAGCCGCCGTTGGCAAGCGCGGCGAGGACGACGCCGTTGAATGCGGCGCCAGCCGTGAGCGGGTCCCCGTTGAGGGCGACCTTGCCCTTGTACTTCGGGTCCGCGAGGTCGGCGACCTTGGTGATGTCACCGAGGCTCGCGTCATAGCCGATCGTCTGGAACCCCGTGTAGTTGTTGGTCCAGAGGCCGGTGGCCTCCTTGTTCGCGGCGGGGATGTCCGCCCAGGTGGCCACCTGGTACGGGGCGTACACGTCAGTGTTCGCGAGGGCGACCGCGGTGCCCAGGTCGAAGATGTCGGGCTGGCGGCCGGTGCCGGCGAGCTGCTTGGCGGCGTTGATCTCGTCCTGGCTGCCGGCATCCGGCTGGTCGGAGACGACCTTGATCCCGTACTTCGTCTGGAAGTCCGTGATCATCTGGCCGTAGTTCGCCCAGTCGGGCGGCGTGGCGATGAGGTTGAGCGTCCCCTCGGCCGTGCCGGCGGCGCAGACGGCATCGACGCCGCCCATGTCGGCCGCGGACTTGGCGTCCTTGGCGGCGACGGCGGCCGCGCTGGCCGCGGTCGATGGCGCGGGGCTCGAGCTGGAGCTGCATGCAGCGACGAGCAGCGCGACCGCTGCAACGCCCACGATGGCTCGCATGGACCGTGTACGCACGTGGTTCCTCCTCCGATTGGGACCCGGTAGGTCCTCCGATGCTGATGGTCGATCGGTCAGCGTGCCGTCGATCAGCTGCTCTCCCAGCAGCCCCCGGAAGTGGGAGGGGCCGACGCCCCGAGGTCAGACGCCGTCTCCCCTGCGTCTTCTCACTGCACGACGAGCGTGACCGACCCACGTCCCGTCCGCATCCTATACCGAACTTCCAGCGCCCACGGGCCTGATCGAGCCCCGCGACGACCATGAAGTCCTGTTCCGAGTCCCCCGATCGCATCGGCTCGATCGAGGATGCCCGGGCCTTCTGCCGGGGGTGCATCGCCTGGTACAACGGCGAGCACCACCACGGCGGGATCGCGCTGCCCACCCCGGCCGACGTTCGCTAGGGCCGGACAAGTGAGATGCTCGAAGCCCGAGCCGATGCGCTCGCCGGCGCCTGCGCGGTCCACCCGGAGCGCTTCGTCACAGCGCTGCCGCGCCGCCCGAACCGGGTCCCGGCGGCCGGAGCGGCTACCGCGCGAAGATCCGGACCACCTCGCCGAGGCCGTCGACGAGGGCATCGACGTCCTCGCGGGTGCTGTACACGTTGAAGCTCGCCCGGGCCGTCGCCGCGAGGTCGAGCCGCTCGTGGAGCGGCATCGTGCAGTGGTGGCCGGCACGGACGCAGACCCCGGACCGGTCGAGCACCTGCGCGACGTCGTGCGGGTGCACGCCGGCGAGGTTGAACGGGACGACCCCGCTCCGCGACTCGGCGGGCGGGCCGTAGAGCGCGATGCCCGGGACGGCGGCGAGCCTGTCGAGGGCGTAGGCCGTGAGGTCGCGCTCGTGGGCACGGACGCGGTCCATCCCGATCGCCATGAGGTACTCGGCGGCGACCCCGAGCCCGATCGCAGCCGCGACGTCGGGGGTCCCCGCCTCGAACTTCCACGGGATCTCGTTGAACTCGCTCCGGCGGAGATGGACCTCGCGGATCATCTCGCCGCCGGCGAGGAACGGCGGCATCGCCTCGAGAAGCTCCCGGCGCGCCCAGAGAGCTCCGGATCCGGTCGGGGCGAGCACCTTGTGGCCGCTGAACACGTAGAAGTCCGCGCCGAGCGCGACGACGTCGACGGGCAGATGAGGCACGGCCTGGGCACCGTCGACGAGGACGAGAGCGCCCGCCGCGTGCGCCATGTCCACCATCTCGCGGACGGGGTCGATGGTCCCGAGCGTGTTGGACACGTGGGTGAACGCGACGAGCTTCGGGCGGAGGCGGAGGAGGACCTCGAAGACGTCGAGCCGGAGGATCCCGTCGTCGGTGATCGGGATGAACTCGAGGTCACCATCGACCTCCTGGACGAGGAGCTGCCACGGGACGAGGTTCGCGTGGTGCTCCATCTCGGTGAGGACTATCGCGTCGCCCCGGCGGACGTTCCGGCGACCCCAGCTGTACGCGACGAGGTTGATCGCCTCGGTCGCGTTGCGGACGAAGACCACCTCGCGCGGGTCCGGCGCGCCGATGAACCGTGCGACAGAGGCGCGCGCGCCCTCGTACGCGGCGGTGGCCCGCTCCCCGATCTCGTAGATGCCGCGATGAACGTTGGCGTTGTACTCGCGGTAGAACCGGTCCACGGCTTCGATGACGACGCGCGGCTTCTGGCTCGTGGCCGCGGAGTCCAGGTAGACGAGCGGGTGGCCCGAGGAGGTGGTCGTTCCGAGGATCGGGAAGTCGGCGCGAAGAACGTACGGGTCGAGCGCGTCGGCGGCCGTATCGGCACCCCCGGGACCACCCGCGTCGGCGGCCGTGTCGGCGCCCCGGAGACCGACCGCCTCCGTCATCACGCGCCCGCCTCGACCGCCCCGGGAACGCGCGCGTCGAGCGCGGAATCGGTCGCGTCCACCTCGTAGCCGGCCTCGCGGAGCACGCCCGCGTAGCCCTCTTCCTCGAGACGGAGCGCGAGCTCGCGGCCGCCGGTCGCGATGATGCGACCGCGGGCCAGGACGTGGACGACGTCCGGCTTGATGTAGTTGAGCAGCCGCTGGTAGTGCGTGATGAGCAGGACGCCCATCTCGGGGTTCAACTGGGCGTTCACACCCTCGGCGACGATCCGGAGGGCGTCGATGTCGAGTCCCGAATCGGTCTCGTCGAGGATCGCCATCTCCGGCTGGAGGATCGCCATCTGGAGCATCTCGAGGCGCTTCTTCTCGCCGCCGGAGAAGCCGTCGTTCACGTACCTCGCGGCGACCGCATCCTCCATCCGCAGGAGGGCCATCTTCTCGCGCATGAGCCGGCGGAAGTCACCCATGGAGATGCCGCCGCGGACCGGATCCGTCGGGTCGATGTCGGGGTTCTTGTCGAGGCCCTGGCGTCGCGCGTTGAGCGCCGTGCGGAGGAAGCTCGCGACCGAGAGGCCGGGGATGGCCGTGGGGTACTGGAAGGCGAGGAAGATCCCCATCCGGGCGCGCTTGTCGGGCGAGAGCGCGAGGACGTCGATGCCCTTGAAATGGACCTGGCCAGCGGTGACGACGTACGCCGGGTGGCCCATGAGCGCGTACGCGAGAGTCGTCTTGCCGGAGCCGTTGGGGCCCATGATCGCGTGGACCTCGCCCTTGCCGACCGCAAGGTCGATCCCCTGGAGGATCTCGAGCTCCGGCGCAGCGGTGGGCGCGACGTGGAGGTCGCGGATGACGAGGTGCTGGTCGCTCACGGTTCGATCGATGCTCCTGGTGGCCGCGGCGGTCAGACGACGACCGGCACGCGGGGGCTGGCCGCGGCCGTCTCCGGTCGCGGGACGAGGTCGACGAGGGGCGGGTCCGGCACGAGGTCGGCGAGCGTCATCGAATCGAGCGCGCCTGCGATGGCGTCGCGGACCCGGATCCAGAGGGGGTTGACGGTGCACGAACCCGTGCGGCCGCAGACGTTCGCGTGCTCGGGATCCTCGCTCGCGCAGACCATCGGGGCAAGCGGGCCCTCGAGGGCGCGGAGAACCTCGCTCATGCGGATATCGGCGGGCGGACGGGCGAGTTCGTAACCGCCGCGGGCTCCCCGGGTGCTCGTGACGAGGCGGGCCTCCCGGAGCGACATGACGAGCTGCTCGAGGTAGGCGCGGGGGAGGTCCTCTTCGTGCGCGATCTCGCCGAGCGACGCGGGACCGAGCCCGTGCCGCACGGCGAGCCGGACCATCAGGCGGACGCCATATTCCCCCTTCGTCGAGAAGGAGATGGCGCCGCTGCTGTGATAGGTCTTCGCGGTCACGATGGCGGTCGATCCGATGCAGGGCGGGTGGACGAGGTCGCCGCGGCGGGAGTATCAGGGAGGCGGCACGATGGCTCGACGGTGTCGAGCCATCGGGGGACGCTCGCCGCCTAAATCCGAGTGATTCTGTCGGGATTGAGTCTAGACGAGGGCGCGACGGGCGTCAACGGGGGTCGCGGCGCAGTGGCGCGGGGTCGCGGCGCGGGGAAGGGTCGCCGCCGTGAGGTATCGTCGCGTCGAACGCCGGCGCCCCCCGACCGCGCCGTCGTCGCCATGCACCTCGAGGGCCACCGACCAGTGACCAGCGCCGACACGCCGCAGGAGCGCTCCCGGCGCGGACGCCGCCCGGCCCGACCCACGCCGGCCGGCGCCGAGCCCGGCCCGACCGACGCCGGCCGTTCGGCGACTCTCGGCGAGGGATCGGCCGCGGCCGATCCCCGCTCGGTGCTGCGGCTGCTCGCCGCCGAGGTGAGCGGCCGCAGCGATCTCGCAGGCGTCATCGACGACATGCTCGACCATTCGGTCGCGCTCTTCGGGGCCGACAGGGCTGGGCTGTGGACGGTCGAGCCGGGTGACCACCCGTTCCGGCTCGCCGCCCATCGCGGCCTCGGAGAGGCGTTCCTCGGGATCGTCGCGCGCATCGAGCGCGGCCGGAAGGCCGCGGGCATCCGCGCGATCGAGGAACGCCGGACGATCGTCCTCGACCAGCCGACCCGGCAGGAGACGACGGTCGAGCTCCGGCGCGCCTACCGCGCCGAGGGCATCCGGTCGATCTGCTTCGTCCCGATCGTCTTCGTCGGCGAGCCCCTCGGGCTCCTCGTGCTCTACCACCTCGCGCCGCACGAGTGGCCGCTGGAGGAGCTTGACCTCGTCGAGGGCTTCGCGGACCAGGTGGCGGTGGCGCTCCAGAACGCGCGCCTCTACTCGAGCGTGCAGGGCTTCGCCGCACGCCTCGGGGCGATCAAGGACCTGGCGGGACAGCTGAACCGGATCCACGACGTCGGCGAGATCGGCCGCGCGATCGTCGAGCAGATCCGGGAGGTCTACGACTCGGACACGGCGACGTTCTACACGATCGACCGCGAGGCCGGCATGTGCGAGCCGGTCGCGTTCAGCGGGACATTCCTCGGGTCACGGGACCCCGATCCCGAGGCTCTACGCATTCCGGTCGGGACGGGGCTCACGGGCTGGGTCGCGGAGCACAACGAGCCGCTCCGCATCGCCGACACGCGCCGCGACCAGCGACGACGCGTCATCGGCGCCGACGAGCCGGACTCGATGCTCTTCGCGCCGGTGGCCTACGGAGACCGCGCCATCGGCGTCATCGTCGTCTCGAAGGCGGGGGTCGACCACTACTCTGCCGAAGACCTCACGACGCTGTCGATCTTCGCGGGCTTCGCCGGGCAGGCGCTCGCGAACGCCGAGAACATCGGCCGGCTCCGGGCCCAGCAGGGCGAGCTGGAGCGTCGGCTCGCGGGCCAGCGGACGCTCCTCTCCGTGAACGAGACGCTGCTCACCGCCGCGGACCCGGCGACCGTCTTCGAGCGGATCGCGGACGGGCTGATCACGGTCGTCCGGTACGACAACATCACGATCTACCGGCTCGACCGCGAGCGGGGCATCCGCGTCGCCGTGCTCGCACGCGACCGCTATGCGGACG
>JBAWVU010000023.1:0-15346 GCA_037147135.1 Chloroflexota bacterium | reverse complement strand
GCCCACGTGAAGGTGGATGCCGCGCCAGCGGAGCGGTCCGCCGAGCCCGCCTCCTGCCTCCATCGTTGCGGCGATCTCGTCGTCGGAGAGCCCGAACTTGCTGCCGGCTGCACCGACCGCCAGCCCGTGGAGCGTCTCGGGCCGGACCGCGGGGTTGAGCCGGAGGAGCACATCCACGCGGGCCACGCGGTGGCGGCGATCGCGGTGCTCCTCGTGGTGGGCGTGGGCATGCGCGTGGATGTCCTCGACCGCCCGCGAAGCGGCCGCCGCGCCGGGTCCGTCGTGCGCGGCGTTCGGGTGGTCGTGCCCGAGCCCGGCACGGCGGGCGAGCGCCGCGAGCGCGGCGGCCTCGTCGGCGGACTCGATCGCGATCCAGTGGAGCCCGGCACCGGATGACGCGGCGCGGACGGCTGCGCGGAGATCGGCGTCGGTCTTGCCGATCCCCTCCATCGTCACGTGCTGGTCCGCGACGCCCGCGTGCGTCGCGAGCGACCATTCCCCGCGCGAGACGACGTTCGCCCCGAAGCCGTGCCGCGCGATCCGGGCGACGATCGCCGGGAGGTCGTTCGACTTGAGCGAGTACTGCCGGATCCACGGGTCGGGGAACGCCGCGCGGACCTCTCCGGCGGCCGCGTCGATCGTCGCGAGGTCGGTGACATAGAGCGGCGTGCCCCAGCGCCGGGCGGCCGTCCGCAGCGCTCCACCGATCGCCGGCAGCCGATCCTCCACCCGACCTCCTCCGCCTCGCGCCCGCGGCGCCTCTCCGGAGATGCTAGCCGAGTCGCGCCGATGACGGCCGCGGACCTACACTCGGCGGATGAGCGATCTCTCCGCCCGCGCCGATTCCTTCCTCGCCGAGTACTTCGCGCTCTCGCCCCTCGATGCGACCGAAGCGGGGGAGCATTCCCACGACGGTCGCTGGCCGGACCTGACCGTGGCGGGTCGGCTCGCGCGCATCGCCTTCGTCGACCGCTGGGAGGCGGAGCTCCGCTCGCTCGATCCCGCTGGCCTGGCGCCGGACGACTCGGTCGACCGCGACCTCCTCCTCGACCAGCTCGCCGCTATCCGGTTCGAGGTCTCCGAGCTGCGCCAGGAGCGATGGGACCCGCTCGCCTGGGTCTACCTCATCGGCGGCGGGATCTTCCCGCTCCTCGTCCGCGAGTTCGCCCCGGTCGCCGTCCGGCTCGGATCGGTCACGGCGCGCCTCGAAGGCCTGCCGGCGGTGGTCGACGCCGCGATCGCCGAGCTGCGCGGCATCCCGGGCCGGCCGGTCTCCCGCCTCCACACCGAGGTCGCGCTCGTCGGGATCGCCGGGCTCACCGAGCTCGTCGACGACGCCGAGGCCCTCGCCGCCGATGCGGCCTCGGCCGACCCGGCCGTCGCGGACGTGCTCCCGCGGCTCGCGGTCGCCGCGGGGCGGGCCCGGGCGGAGATCGACCACCTGCGCGACCACCTGGAGTCGACGGTCCTCCCGCAGAGCGAGGGCGACGGCCGGCTGGGCCCGGACCTTTACGCGGCACGGCTCCGACACCTGCTGCGGGCCGGCGTCGGGCCGGACGAGGTCCATGACCGCGCATCAGAGGAGTTCGCCGCCGTCCGGTCGGAGATGTTGCGCATCGCGCGGGGCCTCTGGCCGCTGTGGGTCCCGGACAGGCCGCTTCCCGGCCCTACAGACCCGGGCGGAGACGCCGCAGCTGCGGGCGGGGAGACCACGGTTGGCGGCGCGGCCGCCGTCGAGCGCGAGACGGTCGCCGCGGTCCTCGACGCCATCGCGGCGGAGCACCCGGCCGCCGACGACCTCGTGGGGTATTGCCGGGACGTGCTCGTCGGGATCGAGGCCTTCGCCCGGGAGCGCGACCTCGTCGGCCTCGTGGAGGAGCCTCTCGAGATCCGCTGGACGCCCCGGTTCCTGCGGTCGCTCGCGGGTGCCATGCTCGACTCGCCCGGCCCCCTCGAGCGCGGGTTGCGCAGCTTCTACTACCTCACGCCGCCAGCCGACGACTGGACGCCCGAGCAGGTGGAGTCATACCTGCGCGAGCAGAACGACCGCCTCCTGCGCCTCGTCACGATCCACGAGGCGGTCCCCGGCCACTACCTCCAGCTCGCGTACGCCAACCGGTGTCCGTCGAAGGTGCGGGCCGTCTTCGGGAGTGGGCTCTTCGCCGAGGGCTGGGCCGTCTATGTCACCCAGGTCATGATGGACGCGGGGTACGCGGCGGGCGATGACGCGCTCCTCCTCGTCCACTGGAAGTACTACCTCCGCGCGGTCGCGAACGCGCTCCTCGACGTTGGCGTGCACACCCGCTCGATGACGGAGGTCGAGGCGATGCGCCTCATGGTCGACGGGGCGTTCCAGGAGGAGTCGGAGGCGCGCCGGAAGTGGGACCGCGCGCGCCTCACCGCCGCCCAGCTCTCCGAGTACTTCATCGGGTCGCTCGAGCTGTGGGACCTCGAGCGGGAGGTCCGGCAACGGCTCGCGATCGCGTCGGGCGATCCGCGTGGGGCCGCGGCGGTCCCGCCGCCGCACGTGGTCGGGGGGTTCGGCGAGACGCCGGGGTTCACCTACCGGCCGTATCTCGAGCGGCTCCTCGCGCACGGGACGCCGCCGACGCCCGTCCTGCGGCGGCTCGTCCTCGGTGACACCCCCACGACGACGGGAGTGCCCCGATGAGCGGGACCGCCGCGCCGGGGCCCGGCATCGTCCTCGTCGGGGGCGACCCGGCGGACGCTCCGCCCCCGACGCCGCGAGGCACGCCCGGCAGGCCCCTGCCGATCGTCATCGACTGCGACCCCGGCCACGACGACGCCGTCGCGATCCTCCTCGCGCTCTCCCGCCCGGACCTGCGGGTCCTGGGCATCAGCACGGTCGGCGGGAACGCCGTCCTCGAGTCGACGACGGACACCGCGCTCCGCGTCCTCGCCCTCGCGGGCCGGCAGGAGATCGAGGTCGCCGCCGGCGCCGCCCATCCGCTCGACGGCCCGCTCCACACGGCGCCCCACGTCCACGGGGAGTCGGGGATCGAGGGCCCCGAGCTGCCACCGCCCGCGTCCGCCGCGATCGACGAGTTCGCGCCGCACGCGATGGCGCGCTGGATCCGCGCCTCGACCGAGCCGGTCGTGCTCGTCCCCACGGGACCCCTGACGAACGTCGCGCTCCTCCTCGCGGAGCACCCGGACGTCAGAGAGCGGATCGCTCACGTCTGCCTCATGGGCGGGTCGGTGACCGAGGGGAACATCACGCCGGCAGCGGAGTTCAACATCTGGGTCGATCCCGAGGCCGCGGACGCCGTCTTCGCGTCGGGGCTGCCGATCACGATGATCGGCCTCGATGTCACGCATCGCTCGATCGTCTGGGAGCCCGAGCGCGACCGGATCGCGGCGGGGGGAGGGCGGGTCGCGCTGGCGGTCGCGGGGCTCCTCGCTTACTTCCAGGCGTTCCACGAGCGCACGTACGGATGGGCCGGGACGCCCATCCACGACGCCGTCGCGGTCGCGCACCTCGTGGCGCCGAGTCTCGTCCGCACCGCGGCGGTGAACGTGGAGATCGAGACGGCCGGGAGGTGGACCCGGGGCCGGACGGTCGTGGACCTCCGGCGTGTCACCGGGCGGCCGCCCAACGCCCACGTCGGCCTCGACATCGACCGCGAGCGGTTCGTCGCGCTGCTCGAGGAGTCGATCCGCTCCTACTCATGACCGGCGCCCGCTCACCTTCGCCGCGCGCTACGATCGCAGCGCCCGGCCCGACGAGCACGCGCATCCCGGCGGCCGATCCTCACGGAGCTGCGTTGATGGACCTCCCGACGACCCCGCCGGACGGCGCGCTCGCCCGACTCCGCGCTCGCTTCGCGACGCTGCGGAGCGACCGCATGGGTCCCCCGGCCGGGCCGCACGAGACGCGGGCCGCGGGCGTCCTCCGACCGGTCGTCTTCGGGGCGAACGACGGCCTCGTGAGCAACCTCGCGCTCATCATGGGCGTCGCGGGCGCGGCCCCGGAGCCGAGCTTCATCATCCTTGCCGGGATCGCCGGGCTGCTCGCCGGGGCGTTCTCCATGGCGGTCGGGGAGTACGTCTCCGTCGCCGCGCAGCGCGAGATGCTCCAGGCACAGGTCCACCTCGAGCGCCGCCAGCTCGAGACCGCGCCCGACAAGGAGCGTGCCATCCTCATCGGCCTCTTCCGGGAGAAGGGCTTCTCGGAGGTGGAGGCCTCGGCGGTGGCGGACACGGTCTTCGCCGATCCCGAGCTGGCTCTCGCGACGATGGTGCGCGAGGAGATCGGGATGGACATGAAGTCGATCGGGTCGCCGATGATCGCCGCGACCGGGTCGTTCACCGCCTTCGTCCTCGGCGCGATCATCCCGGTCATCCCGTACCTGCTCTCGTCGGGGACGACGGCGTTCGTCGTGAGCCTCGTGCTCGGCCTCGTCGCGCTGTTCTTCCTCGGCGTGGCGATCTCGCGCTTCACCGGCCGCTCGTGGCTCTTCTCCGGCGTGCGCCAGGTGACGCTCGGCGGCGTCGCGGCTGCCGTGACCTACTTCGTGGGTTCCGCGATCGGGGCGACCGTCTGACGGGGCAGGCTGGCCTCCGGTCTGCCGCACGTCGGCCGGGTGCGTGCCGTCAGACGCGGACCGGCTGGCCGACCTCGACGAGCGACTCGCGGTAGAGCGCGGCGCCGTCGACCCGCCGGGACGGCGACGAGAGCAGCGCAAGGTCGTCGAGGAGGGTGGCCTCGAGCCGCGATCCGGCGAGCGTGTCCATCGTCCGAGCGGCCCTGGCGGCGCAGCGGAGGACGTGACGTGTCTCCTCGCGCGCCGGGTCGTCCCAGTACCAGCCGTCGCTCGCGAACATCGCCAGCCGCCAGCGCTGCGCGTCGAGCACGGACGCGAGGAGCGCCGAGCGCGCAGGGGTCGCGTGGGTGCCCAGGATCCGCCCGACGAACGCGTCCGGAGCCTCGAAGCCCGATGCCACGTCGACATACCGGTCGCGTGCCGCCCAGAGCAGCGCCGGCTCCATGCCGGCCGTGCCGACGAGCGTCTCGGCCACCGCGTCGATCCCCCCGGCGAGGCGCTCGAAGGCGGCCCTCAGTGGCGCCTTCCAGCGCCCGTCACTGGCGCACGGGCACTCGCCCATCCACCGGAGGATCCCGTGGAGGCAGCTCCACGAGGTCCCCTCGCGAACGCGGACGAGCGGGAACGGGACCCGGGGCAGCTCCCGGACCACGCTGGCGAGCGGCACCACGTCGAAGCCACGGTCGGGGAGGTCGGGCGCCTCGGAGACGAGTCGCTGGAGGAAGAGGTCCCGGAACTGCTTGTGATGGCCGTAGAGCTCGCCGTCCGTCGCGATGACGGCGAGCGGGTGCGTGACGCCGAGCGGCATCGGGCCGGCGAACCGCGGCGCGACCCAGTCCCGGCCGAACCGGTCGGCGTCGGCCGTCGCCTCGTCCTGGAAGCTCACCGCGCCCGACAGCGCCCTGTCGTAGAAGGCGACGATCAGCGGCCGCCCGGCGCCTGCATCGACGAGGTACGGCCGCCGCGTGTCGAGCTCGGGATCCGCGGCCTGCCACGGGGCGAGGATCGTGTGTCGGATCCCCTCCGCAGCGGCGATCCGGAGCGTCGGCCGGTCCATCGCGGTCTCGGGCAGCCAGATCGATTCCGCCGGCCTGCCGAACCGGAGGAAGAAGTCGCGCATCCCCCAGCGGATCTCCGTCTTCCGGTCGCGCATCGATGCGAGGGGGAGGATCGCGTGGTGGTACGCCTGCGCCATCGCGCCCGCGCCGTCCGCGACGATCCGCGCGAGCGTCGTCGGGTCGTGCTCCGCGAGCCACGATGCGAGCGTGGGGCCGATGTCGAACGAGATGCGCGCGAAGCTCCCGCGCTCGGCGTTGGGCCGATAGCACTCCGCGTCGATGCGCTCGTTCCAGTCGTGGTATGGGGCCGCGCTCCGCGCCGGCGGGACCCGGCCGGAGAACGGGTCGCGACGTTCGGGCTGGTAGAAGTGCGCGTGGACGACGAGCCGACCGCGGCTCACGGGTGCCGATCCCGGGTGGCCGGCACGCGTCCGGTCCGGCGGCCCGTCCTCAGAGCCCTTCCTCCTCGGCCCGGTCCCGGGTGGTGGAGGCCGCGTGGCGCACCCGGAAGGTCCGCTGCGCCCCAGGCGCGAGGTGGAGCGGCCACGAGAAGACGAGGCAGCTCCCCTGGTAGACGCGCTCGAACCCACCCTCCGAGTTCGAGATGGTGTCGATCGCGCCCCACCAGGCCGCGGCCGGGGGCTCCGCACGGGTCGCGAGTTCGATGCCGAGGTACGTGTTCCCGGACCGGACGAGCGAGACGCCGACCGCGGACCCGCTCCCGTCGTGGGGCGAGCGGATGCCGTCGACGTCGTAGAACGCGGCCGGGTTGCCGCCGCCGCCGAGCATCGTCGTCGCCCATTCGACCGCGAGGAGCGCGTCGATGACGACGGGTCCGCGGTTCTCGAGCGTCACGATCTCCTCGAGCGTGGGCGTCGCCCGGTCTCCGCCGATCCTGATCTCCTTCGTCACGCGGACCGGGATCGCGTCGCCCGCGATGCGGACGTGACCGTCCCGGGCGAGCGTGACGCGCTCGTCGTCGAGAGCAGTGACCGCGTACCCGGCGTCCACGAGGTCGCCGAGCTCCGTGGACCGTGCCGCCAGGAAGTCGCCCGCGATCGTGGCAAGCGGCAGCACGTGGACGAGCCCGCTGCGCCGTTCGTAGGCGTCGTAGTGGAGGCGTTCGGCGAGGCCGGGCTCCTTCGTGGCCACGCGGTCGTGGATCGAGGCCGGCTCCCCGCTGTCGGCCGCCACGTCGCCTGGCTTGCCGTCGGCCGCGTCATCGCCAGGCGCCCGGCCCGCCCGGTCCGCCTTCTCCGCCCGGTCCGCCTCGGCGAGCCGGCGCTCGTGCTCGACGAGCGTCTCGTGGTACGCCTCGCGGCGCCGGCGCAGGACCGAGGCGAGCGCGTGCGCGGCGGCGCGGACGTCCCACGTGCCGATGCCGCCGCCCTCGTTCGGCTTCACGACGACGGTCTGGCCCGGGGCGACGAAGAGGACCTCGTCGATCCCGTCCATGTCGACATCGGTGAGGAAGCCCCCATCGACGATCATGCCGGCCTCGCGCGCGACACGGTCCGCGATGTCCTCGGCGAGGATGAGGTGCTCGCGCGTCGCGAGCCGCATGTGGCTGATGTAGATGCCGCCGAAGAGCCCGTGCCAGTAGCAGTCGTTCGACTGGCCGCGCATGAGGTGGTCGAGCGCGGCGAGCTTGGCCGGCCCCTCGGGCATCGCCGCGACCTTCGCCGAGGCCCGGAGCATCTGCTTGTGAAGGTCGTTGATCTCGCTGTACTTCACCTGGAAGTTGCGCCAGAAGCCGCCGCGGAGGTAGCGCGCCTCGGGACGGCCCTCGGCCTGCGCCCGGTGTAGCAGTCCGGCGAAGACGGACGACTCGTCCGCCGGAAGGACCCACTCGCCCATCTCCGCGTACGACGCGGTCGGGAGGTAGACCCGGCCGATCGGCGCGCGCTCGGCGAGCCAGCCGCCGGGCGTCACCGTCGTGAGCCACGCGGCGTTCGCCTCGAGGGCGTCGAAGAACCGGTCGACCCACCGGGTGGAGCCCCAGCAGTGCTCCCACGTCGTCGGCCACGACCCGAACTTCTCGCCGTCGTCACCCATGACGCCGACGCGATCGCCCTCCTCGGTCGCGTGCACGCGGAGATAGTCGATGACGTCGTCCACGTCGCCGAACGGGATCCGGTACCGGAGGCCCTGCTCCGTCCCGAACACGCGCAGGATCTCCCCCTGGTCCTCGGTCGTGTAGGCGCCCCACAGGGCGTCCTCGGGGATGGCCGCTGCGCGGAAGTGGTTGTCATCGACGATCGTGTACCGATAGCCCGCCTTCGCGAGGGCGGTGGGCAGGTCGGGCTCCCAGACACGCTCGGCGAGCCAGGCGCCGGTGGGGCGGACGCCCGTCATCGACTCGAGCTCGTCGGCCATCCGGGTGAGCTGCGCGATCCGATCGCGCTCGGGGAGCGACGCGAGCACGGGCTCGAACATCCCTCCGCCGAGGAGCTCCACCTGGCCCCTCGCCACGAGCGCGCGGAGCCGCTCGACGATGCCCGGCCGCTCGGCGCGGAACCACTCGAGCAGCGGGCCGGTGTAGTGCAGGCCCACGCGTACGCCCGGGTGCCGCTCCAGCGCGTCGAGCATCGGCTGGTACGCCGCGTCACAGACCTCGGCGAAGACCCAGCCGAAGTTGCCGACGGGCTGGTGGTTGTGGATCGCGAGCGCGAGTGAGATACGAGGCGCCACCGTGGGCCGTCCCTTCATGCGTGATCGCCGCCCGGCAGAGGCGTGGCGGCCGTCGGGTTCAGCCGGCTTCCGTCACCATGCGCGCGGCGGTCGCATCGGCCGCCTCGGCCAGCGGGACGCCGGCCGCCGGCAGGTAGAGCCGTTCCGTGTACTCGTGGAGCATCCGGGTCGTGGAGAACCGCCAGATCGAGCTCGCGATGGCCGAGCGCATGAGCTGGAGCCACGCCCGCGGACGGCCGCTCGCATCGCGGTCGTAGTAGCGAGGGACGACCTCCTGCTCGAGGAGGCGGTAGAGGTCGTTCGCGTCGGCGATGTCCTGGGCGCCCTCTTCGGGGATGGTCTCGCGCCCGCCGATCGCCCAGCCGTTGTCGCCGGACCAGCCCTCGTCCCACCACCCGTCGAGGACCGACAGGTTGAGGACGCCGTTGGCGGAGGCTTTCATCCCGGACGTGCCCGACGCCTCGAAAGGCCGGCGCGGCGTGTTCATCCAGACGTCGACCCCCTGCACGAGGAACTTCGCGACCCGCATGTCGTAGTCCTCGATGATGAAGACGCGGCCGCGGAGCTGTGGGCTGCGCGATCGGGCGAAGATCTCCTGGATGACTTGCTGGCCGGGCCGGTCGGCGGGGTGCGCCTTGCCGGCGAAGACGATCTGCACGGGCCTGTCGGCGGCGTGGATGAGGCGCGCGAGCCGGTCCATGTCCTGAAAGAGGAGGTTCGCGCGCTTGTACGTCGCGAAGCGGCGTGCGAAGCCGATCGTGAGGGCGGCAGGATCGAGCTCGGCATCGAGCTCCTCGAGGACCGCCGGCGCCTCGCCGTGTCGCGCGAACTGGACCCGCAGCCTGCCGCGGCCGAAGTGCATGAGATCGAGCTTCTGGCGCATGTGCGCGTCCCAGAGCTCCCGGTCGGGCAGCCTGCCGACGTGGTCCCAGAAGCGGCCACCGTCGGATCGCCCATCGAGGTCATCGAGATCGGCGTCGAGGAACCGCTGGAAGAGCTCCCGCATCGGGAGGGCGACCCACGTGGGAGTGTGGACCCCGTTCGTGATCGCGAGCATCGGCGTCCCGATGATCGGCTGCCACGTCGCGTTCGCGGTCCGCGCGTGGAGCTGGCTCACCGCGTTCGCGCCGTTGGTGAGGCGGAGCGAGAACGCCGTCATGTCGAACTGGCTCCGGTCACCCTCGACTCCCAGGCCGAGGTCGAGGACCGTCTGCATCGGGATGCCGCCGGGGCCTCGCCGACCGGCGCCCTCGCACAGGGGGCCGGCGAGCCGCCGGACGAGATCGCTGTCGAACCGCTCGTTGCCGGCGGAGACCGGGGTGTGGATGGTGAAGACGCTGTCGCGCCGGACGGCGTCGAGCGCCTGCTCCAGCGGCATGCCCGCGGCCACCATCTCGCGGGCGCGCTCCACGAGGAGGAACGCCGAGTGCCCCTCGTTGAGGTGCCAGACCGCCGGGCTCAGGCCGAGCGCGCGCAGCGCCCGGACGCCCCCGACGCCGAGCACGAGCTCCTGGTGGAGCCGCATCTCCCGGCCGCGGACATAGAGGATGTGCGTGATCGGCCGGTCCGAGTCGTCGTTCTCCGGGATGTCCGTGTCGAGGAGCAGCACAGGCGTCCGGCCGACCTGGACGCACCAGACCGCCGCGTACACCGTCCGGCCCGGGAGCTCGACGGGCACGACGAGCGGATCGCCCTCCGAGCTCGCGACGCGGAGGATCGGGAGGCGAGTGGGGTCGTAGTCCGGGTAGTTGTGCTCCTGGTGGCCGTCCGCGTCGATCGACTGGCGGAAGTAGCCCTTCCGGTAGAGGAGCCCGACCCCGACGAACGGGACCGCCATGTCGCTCGCCGACTTCGTGTGGTCGCCCGCGAGGACGCCGAGGCCGCCCGAGTAGAACCCGAGCGACTCGTGGAGGCCGTACTCGGCGCAGAAGTACGCGATCGGCCCGGTGAGGTCGTGGCCATGCCGTCGCGTGAACCAGTGGTCTGCCCCGTCCGCCATGTAGCGGTCGAAGGCCGCCATGACGTCCTGGTACTCGGCCATGAACTGCGGGTCATCGAGGAGCGACGACCAGTCGATCGAGCCCGTGAAGACCTGCACCGGGTTGTGGTACCGGGACCACGCGGTGCGGTCGATCCGGCCGAACAGGATCCGCGAGCGCGGATGCCACCCCCACCAGAGGTTGTAGGCGAGCCGCCGGAGGCCCTCGAGCTGCGGAGGCAGGCGCAGGGCAGGGCCGGGGAGCGTGGGGACGCGGACGATGGGCTCCATCGGGCCGGATGATAGCGCCGGGCGAGCCGTCATGTGAACCGGTTTACGAGCGGCTCGGCAAGGGAGGCCCTCGGCCAGCGGATCCTCCGGGTACCATGGCGCGGTGCGTGTCGCGATGATCGCCTCCGAGTGTGAGCCGTGGGCCAAGACGGGCGGCCTCGGCGACGTCGTGGACGCGCTCGCTCGCTCGCTGCCGCTTGTCTCCCCCGGCCTCGGCGGCGCGGCCGTCTCGGCGCCGGTCGATGTCTTCCTGCCCCGGTACAGGTCGATCCGCGTCCCCGCCGACGGGGTCGATCAGCTCGTCGTGCGGGTGCCGGATCCCATGTCGCCGGGCGGGACCACGGACGTGGCGATCCTCTCGTTCGACGCGGACGGGTACCGCCTGCGGCTCGTCGATCTCCCGGCTGCCTTCGATCGCGATGGCTTCTACGGCGCCGCCGGCATCGACCACCCCGACAACGCCTGGCGATTCGGCATGCACTGCCGCGCCGCGCTCGAGACGCTCCGCGTCGAGGGCCATGCCGTGGACATCGTCCACGCGCACGACTGGCCGGCCGCGCCCGCCGTCCTCTACCGCGACGCGTGGTACTGGGGCGACTACACCCTGGGCCGTGCGGCGTTCGTCCTCACGATCCACAACCCGGCCTATCACGGGTGGACGATCGCGGCGGATGTGCCGGGCCTCGGGCTCCCGAGCGGGTTCGGCGACGCGTATGGCCTCGACCTGCTTCGAACCGCGATCGAGCGCGCCGACATGGTGAACACCGTCAGCCCGGGCTTCGCCCGCGAGGTGCTCACGCCCGAGTACGGCAAGGGGCTCGACTGGGCACTCGCCGGCCGTGGTGATCGGTTCGTCGGGATCCTCAACGGCCTCGATACCGCGATGTGGGATCCGTCCACCGACGCGGCTCTCGCCGCCTCGTACGGTCCGGACGACCTCGCGGGGAAGGCCACGTGCCGGAAGGACCTGCTCGTCGAGCTCGGCTTCGACCCCTCCGATGACGGGGCGCTTCTCGGCGTCGTCGGCCGGCTCGATCCGCAGAAGGGGTTCGACCTCATCGCCGGTGCCACGCCCGCGCTCGTCGACGCGGGCGCACGGCTCGTCGCGCTGGGGACCGGCGATCCGGCGCTCGTCGCGAGCCTCGGGGCGCTCGCCGCCGAGAAGCCGGACCGCGTCGCCGTCCTCGACGCGTTCGACCGGGAGCTCGCGCGACGGATCTACGCGGGAGCCGATCTGTTCCTCATGCCGTCTCGCTTCGAGCCGTGCGGGCAGTCGCAGATGATCGCGATGCGGTACGGGACCCCGCCCATCGTCCGCCGGACCGGCGGCCTCGCGGACACGGTCATCGACGCTGACGAGGTCCCGGAAGAGGGGACCGGGTTCGCCTTCGACAACCCGACGCCCGAGGCGCTCCTTGCCGCGACGGAGCGCGCGATGCGCATCCGGTCGGCTCCGGGCAGGCGTCGCTGGGACGCGATCGTCGCCCGCGGCATGGCGCAGGACTGGTCGTGGGAGTCGGGCCGGACGCGCGCATACGTGGACGCATACGAGCGCGCGGTGAGCTACCGCCGATAGATCGGCCGGGACGCGTCCGGGACCGCTACCGACGCGTCGCCCCGAGGATGCCCCGGATGAGCGCGAACCGCGACCCGTCGTCAGCGACCGCGAACGTCCTCCTCGCGAGCGGCGTGGACTCGGCGAGGAGTCGTCGCGCTGCCTCCTCGCGCCACGCGAGCGTCCGTGACCGGGCGAACCAGTCGGCCGCGATGAGCTCCACCGGCGCCGTCTCGGAGACGTCGACCGCGAACCCGGCCTCGTCGAGGATCCGCGCCCACTCGGGCATCGTCAGGTCCCGGCCGTGGCTGGGATCGCGGAGCAGCTCGACCGCGTTGATGAACGAGTCGAGCCCTGGATCGTCGGGTGCGACCGTGTCGATGACGACGAGCCGCGCCCCCGGACGAAGGACGCGCGCCGCCTCGCGGATCCCCGCCGGCACGTCCGCCCAGTGGTGCGCGGAGACGCGCGTGACGCCGAGATCGAACGCCGCGTCGCGGAAGGGCAGCGCCCGGACGTCCGCCGCGTGCCATGTGACGTTCCCGATCCCGCGCTCCGCGGCGAGCGACGTGGCCTGCGCGAGCATCTCGGGGACGAGGTCGACCGCGTCGACCGTCGCCACGAAGCCGGCGAGGCGGAGCGCGGCATGCCCGGTGCCCGTCCCGAGGTCGATCGCACGCTCCGTCCCGGCGGGACCGAGCAGCTCGACCATCCGGTGGAGGTCCGAGCCTTGCGCATGGACCGCGGACGTGCTGTAGGCGGCGGCGACCGTCGCGTACTGCGCCGGCACGGTCTCATCGGCGTCGCGCAGGGGCGTCGCCGCGGGTCCGACGCCGGCGATGCGATCGGTCATGACGTCCGGACCCGCATCCGCAAGACCCTCCGTGTCCCGGGAGGCGCCGGCTCCTCGCGAGCCGAGCAGGTCCCGGTGGCCCGCACGGACCGATCGCGACCGTGGACATCATCCCACCGCGGATCCTGCGTCGCACCCCGACGATCCGCCCGGCACGGCGCGTCGCCCCAGCGGCGTGGATCCGCGGATGAGCCGCCGATGACCGGTCGTGGATACGTGCCCCGGCCGGGGGCCGTCAGGCGGGGCGGCGCAGCGTGAGCGGGGCCGCTGCCGGCGCCAGGGTCCGGCCGGACCGCTCGGCGGCGCGCCGGTCACGACCGGCGGCGACGCTGATGACGATCCGGTAGGCAAGCAGGAAGACGACGATCGCAGCGGACCCCGCGTATGTCCAGAAGGCCCACGGCTGGCTGGAGTCCGTGCCGGCGGCGATGCCGTGGGCGGTGGACCCGACGAACGCGAGGAAGGTCAGGTAATGGATCGTCCGCCACGCGCGCTGCCCGATCCGCCGGCGCGCGTAGAAGCTCAGCGTCACGAGCGCGACGACGTAGAAGGCGAGCTGGCCCACGCCGACCGCGATCGGCCGGTACGGCGACGCGAACGGCACGAGCAGGTCGATGAAGGAGAAGTGGAACGTCTGGTCGAGCGAGAGGAGCGCGCCGTGGATCGCGGCGAGCCCGAGGCCCACCGCAGCGAGGTCCTGGTGCAGCGCGAAGCTGACGGGGCGGTGCGCGATCGCGTCGAGGAGCTTCGTGGAGAGCAGCAGGCCGTAGACGACCGACGCGGTGATCGCGAAGTAGGCGAGGAACGCCGTCACGCGCGACGTGAGCCACGGGATCTTCGCCGGCGTCTCGGCGACCACGCTCGCCGTCGCCGCGAGGGCGGACGGGAGGGTGAGGCCCAGGACGACGCCGAGGCCGAGCACGAGGGCGATCGACAGCGCCACCTTCGCGTAGACGGGGAGACCGCGATACGTCACGCGAGGAACCTCGTGGTGGACGGAAGGGCGACGACGCGCCCGTCGCGCAGGAGGAGGATGGCGCCGGCGGCGCCGATGCGAGCGAGGAACTCGAGGCCGTCGACGGAGCCGAGGATGACGGCCGTCTTCGCGAACGCCTCCGCCATGCGGGCCGAGCCCGCGATCGCGGTGGCCTGGACGACATCGGTGGTGGCCGGCCGACCGGTCCTCGGATCGATGAGGTGGTGGCGCTCGTGCCCGCCGTCGTCCCAGCGGTGGATCGAGATCCCCGATGTGGCGACGCCGAACGTCGCGGGCGCGGTCGCGGGGGCCTCGAGGGCGAGCACGGCGAGGTTCGCGTCGGGCTCGCGGGGGTCGCCGACGCCGACGGGCACGCGCTCTCCGGGAGCGAGGCGGAGCGCGACGTCGCCGTCCGCGTCCACGATCGCGCCAGGGTGACGGCCCAGGAGCGAGAGCGCGCGGTCCGCGATCCAGCCCTTGGCCACGCCGTCCAGGTCGAACCGGACCTCGGGGTCGCGGCGGACGACGGCGCCCGACCGTGTCGTGCGCCCCGAGGCCGCCGGGAGCAGCGACCAGGATGACCGTCGGGCGACCCCCGGGTCCAGTGGATGGAGGCCGTCGGAGAGCGTCGGCAGATGCACCCCGGTCGCCCGCTCCGCCGCGAGCCGGGCGTCGAGCATCGTCGCGTCGACGACCCCGCTCGTGAACGCGGCGGCGTCGGCGGCCCACGCGAGCGCCGCAGCGAGGGTCGGCCCGACCGGCACCTCGTCGCGCGGGTCCGCGTTGAGCCGGAGCAGCGCCGAGTCGGCGCCGTGACGGGTGAGGAGCGAGGCCCACGCGCGCACGCGCCGGGCTGCGGCCTGGAGGTCTGCGGACGCCTCGGCCTCGCGACCCTGCTGGGTGGTGGCCCGGAGAACGATCCGGCCGCCCATCGCGGCGTCCTGCCGCACCACGGACGTGAACCGCTCCTCCGCCGTGGCGGGCGCCGGGCGAGTCGCCCGCACCGCGGAGATCACGGGAGGACCTTCCCCGACTGCGTGGTCCTGACGACGACCACCTGCTGCGGCGGGGCAGGGACCGGGGTCGCGTAGATGATCTTGCGCGGCGGCGGCGTCGCGTTCGAGGGGAGCGTGACCACCTTCGTCACGTGACGGACCGGGACGGCGGCGGCGGGCGCCGCGGTCGGGGCGGGCACCGCCACCGTCGTGGTGATGGCTCCCGAGGACGCATAGGCGGGCGACCCTCCCGCGATCGTCGAGACGAGCGCGGCGGTCGCGGCGATCCCGAGGGCGCCAGCGGCCAGGCGCGCGACCGTGGGGTCGGCCTTCGTCCGCGGGCGGTCCGCGACTGGCCCGGCACGCCGCGGCGCAGGGCCGGGT
>JBAWVU010000022.1:0-15684 GCA_037147135.1 Chloroflexota bacterium | reverse complement strand
GTGACGACGCCTTCGTGCCGCCCGACGGCGAGGACGGCGGCATCGACGGCGCGGAGCAGGACGCGGCGGCTCCGCTCGACGGCCGGGACCGCGGGCCGCGCGCCGTGGGCGCGTGACGGACGGGCAGGCCACGGACGCTGCCGCCGGGGACCTGTCGCCTCGGCCCGCGGACGCTGCCGCCGGGGACGGAGCGCCGCCGGCCGCCGGGGACGGAGCGCCCCGGGCCGCGCCACCGGTCGCTCTCTACGTCCACCTCCCGTTCTGCGTCTCGCTCTGTCCGTACTGCGACTTCGTGGTCTTCGCGGGCACGGCGGCCCGCGGGCCCGGGAGCCGGATCGCCGCGTTCGTCGATGCGCTGCTCGTCGAGATCGACCTCCGCGCGGACGTGAACGGCGCGCGCCACGGCGCCCCGGGAGCGCCCGGGCGCCCGGCCCTCGAGACCGTCTACCTCGGGGGCGGGACCCCATCGCTCCTTCCGGCGGCGGCGATCACCCGGATCCTCGATGCGGTTCGTCGCCGGTTCGGGATCGCGCCGGGGGCCGAGGTCACCCTCGAGGCGAATCCCGGCCCCGAGGACCGCGGCGACGTCGCCGGCGCGATCGAGACCGGCGTCACGCGCATCTCGCTGGGCGCGCAGAGCCTCGATGCGGCCGAGCTCCGCCGGCTCGGTCGGCGGCATGGTCCCGCGGACGTCGCCGATGCCGTCGCCGCTGCACGCGCCGCCGGCGCCGCCTCCGTGAGCCTCGACCTCCTCTACGACGTCCCCGGCCAGACCGACGCGACGTGGGACGCGACGCTCGTGGGCGCGCTCGACCTCGCGCCCGATCATCTCTCGCTCTACGCGCTCACGCTCGACGACCCGGATGCGGAGGGGATCACCGGGCCGACCGGCGACCACCTCCCGACGAACCCGGGGGCACGGCGCTGGCGCGACCGCGCCCGTGTGGAGCAGGACGGCGATCGCGCCGCGGCCCAGTACGAGCGCGCCTCCGACGTGCTCGCGGCCGCCGGGTTCCGCGGCTACGAGCTGTCCAACTGGGCACTGCCGGGCCACGAGAGCCGCCACAACCTCGCGTACTGGGAGCGGCGACCGTACGAGGCCGTCGGGCCGGGGGCCCACGCCTTCGATGGCGTCGTACGACGGTGGAACGCCGCGCGGCTCGAGGGGTATCTGGCCGCGCTCCTCCCGGGCGCCGCCGCCGCGGAGGGGGCCCGCGGGGCCGTCCCAGCGCCGAGGCCCTCCACGCGGCCGGGCGCCGCCGCGCAGCCGGTGCTCCCGCCCGGCGGCTCCGAGACGATCGACGCGGATGCCGCCGCCGTGGAGGCGGCGATCCTCGGGCTGCGCCTCGACCACGGGATCCCGCTCGCGGTCGCCGAGGCCCCGCGGTTCGCAGCGGCGTTCGCGTGGGCTCGCGATACCGGGCTCGTCGAGGACGTGGCACCGGGGGTCGGCCGGCGTGGCGTGCACCGCCTGCGCCTCACCCGGCGCGGGCGACTCCTCTCGAACGAACTGTTCGCTCGCCTCGTCTGACGGCCCCACCGCGAGGCGCCCGCTGGACGCCCGTTGACACTCCACGCGGGAGACTGCTACGATGCGTCCGACGCCGTTAGCACTCTCAGGTGGAGAGTGCTAACAGGAAGGAGAACCCCCAGGGAGTGGCTCGCCGCACCCGCCGCACCGCAGGCCCGCTCGATCTCCGCCAGCAGGCGGTCCTCCGGGCGATCATCGAAGAGTACGTGACGACCGCGGCACCGGTCGGCTCCGTAACGCTCGTCGAGCGGTACTCGCTCGGCGTGAGCAGCGCGACGGTGCGCAACGTGCTCGCGGAGCTCGAGGCCGGCGGCTACCTCATGCACCCCCACACGTCGGCCGGCCGGATCCCGACGGACGCGGGCTATCGCTACTTCATCGAGGCGATCATCGACGCGGTCTCGCTCCCGCCGGTCGAGCAGCTCATGATCCGCCACCAGTTCGGCCAGGTCGAGCACGCGAACGAGCAGTGGTTCCGGCTCGCCGCCACGACGATCGCGGCCGCCACGCGCGCGGCCGGACTCGCGACCCCGGCGAAGCCCGAGGCGGCCCGGGTCCGTCGGATCGACCTCGTCGGCCTCCAGGACCGGCTCGCGAGCCTCATCGTCGTCCTCCGGGAGGGGACCATCTGCCAGGTCCTCGTCTCCCTCGACGAGCCGGCCACGGACGACGAGCTCACCGCGGTCGCGAATGGCCTGACGGAGATCGCCGGCGGGAGGAACGCATCGGAGCTCGAGCGCCGGCTCGCGCGGATGCCCATCGACGACCCGGATGCCGCGCTCCTCGGCCCCATCTGCGGGCAGGTGATCCGCCTCCTCCGCGAGTCCGACGCGGCAGCGCTCGCGGACGTCTTCAGCGATGGCCTCCTCAACGTCATGGCCGCACCGGAGTTCGCGCAGGCGGACAAGCTCCGCCGGATCCTCTCGATCCTTGAGAACCGCGCCTACCTCGCCGACCTGTTCGCGGCCGTCACCCGGTCGGACCGGATCCAGGTCTTCATCGGCAGGGAGAACCGCGCGGACGAGATGTCGGACGTCACGCTCGTCCTCGCGCCGTACGGGCGGCCCGGCCGGGCCGTCGGCGTCGTCGGCGTCCTCGGTCCCACCCGGATGCGCTACGCCCAGGCGATCGGGACCGTCCGATTCGTCGGAGGGCTCATGAACGAGCTCGTCGACCACCTCTACGCCTGACCATCATCACGCCCGGCCACGCGGCGGGCGGAGCCGGGAGATCCCACGGGCGGCCCGGACACGCCGACCGCGAGCCGGAGGCCGCAGCAGACAGGAACGAGATGACCCCACGCAAGACACGGGCCGAGGAGCGCATCGACGCGATCGACGTCTCCCCCACGGCCCTCCTCGAGGAGAACGCGGCGCTCCGCGCGAAGGTCGATGCACTCGATCTCGCCGTCGCCGAGCAGCTGGCCGGCCGCCAGCGTGCGCTCGCCGACTACCAGAACCTCAAGCGCTCCGCCGACGCCGCCCTCGCGTTGGCGCGGCAGCGGGCGGGGGATCGGCTCCTCGGCCGCATCGTCGACCTCGTCGACGACTTCGACCGGGCGCTCGACCACGTCCCTGAGGACGCGGCGGCATCCGGCTGGATCGAGGGGATCGCCGCGATCGACCGGAAGCTCCGGTCCGCTCTCGAGGCGGAAGGGGTCGCCCCGATCGAGGCGCTCGGACTGCCGTTCGACCCTGCCCTCCACGATGCGATCGCGAGCGTCCCCGGCACGGGCCGCCCCGACGGCGAGGTCGTCGCCGAGATGCGCCGGGGATACCTCGCGGGGGACCGGGTGCTCCGGCCCTCGCTCGTCGGTGTCGCCGATGGGTCCGGCCCCGGCGCCGACAGCTGACGCTTCCACGACGGGATGGCCCGGCACGCGCCGGCCGCCCGCCAAACCACACGACACACGCAGACCACGACGCACAAAACGCAAGGAGAATGGCATCGATGGGCAAGATCATCGGCATCGACCTCGGGACGACCAACTCGGTCGTCGCGGTGATGGAGGGCGGCGAGCCCAAGGTCATCGCGTCGGCGGAGGGCGGTCGCACTATCCCGTCGGTCGTCGCGTTCACCAAGACCGGTGAGCGCCTCGTCGGGCTCCTGGCCAAGCGCCAGTCCGTGACGAACCCCGCGAACACGATCTACTCGATCAAGCGCTTCATGGGTCGTCGCTGGGACGACCCCGAGGTCCAGCGCAGCAAGGGCCTCGTCGGCTACGCCATCGACAAGGACAGCAAGAGCGACGGGGTGAGGGTCGTCCTCGGCGACGGCACGGGGTACACGCCGCCCGAGATCAGCGCGATGATCCTCCAGAAGCTCAAGGCGGACGCCGAGGCATACCTCGGCGAGAAGGTCACCGAGGCGGTCATCACCGTCCCGGCCTACTTCGACGACACGCAGCGCCAGGCCACGAAGGATGCGGGCCGGATCGCCGGCCTCGACGTCAAGCGGATCATCAACGAGCCCACCGCGAGCTCGCTCGCCTACGGTCTCGACAAGACGGCCGACGAGAAGATCGCCGTCTACGACCTCGGCGGCGGGACGTTCGACATCAGCATCCTCGAGCTCGGCGACGGCGTCTTCGAGGTGAAGTCGACGAACGGCGACACGCACCTCGGCGGCGACGACTTCGACCAGCGCGTCATGGAATGGCTCCTCGCGGAGTTCAAGAAGCAGGAGGGGATCGACCTCCGGAGCGACGCGCAGGCCCTCCAGCGCCTCAAGGAGGCCGCCGAGAAGGCGAAGATCGAGCTGTCCACGACCCAACAGACCGAGATCAACCTCCCGTACATCACGGCCGACCAGACCGGCCCCAAGCACCTCGTCGTCCCGATCTCGCGCGCCAAGCTCGAGGACCTCGTCGGCGATCTCATCGACAAGACGCGCGTGCCCGTCGAGCAGGCCCTGCAGGACGCCGGCCTCAAGGCGTCGGACATCGACGAGGTCATCCTCGTCGGCGGGATGACCCGGATGCCGGCGGTCGTCGAGGCCGTGAAGAAGATGTTCGGCGGCAAGGAGCCGTCCAAGGGCGTGAACCCCGACGAGGTCGTCGCGATCGGCGCGGCGATCCAGGCAGGGGTCCTCGCGGGAGACGTGAAGGACGTCCTCCTCCTCGACGTCACGCCGCTCTCGCTCGGCATCGAGACGCTCGGCGGTGTCATGACCCGGCTCATCGAGCGCAACACGACGATCCCGACGAGCAAGAGCCAGGTGTTCTCGACCGCGTCCGACAACCAGCCATCCGTCGAGATCCACGTCCTCCAGGGCGAGCGCGAGTTCGCCCGGGACAACAAGACGCTCGGCAAGTTCATCCTCGATGGCATCCCGGCCGCGCAGCGCGGCGTCCCCCAGATCGAGGTGACGTTCGACATCGACGCGAACGGGATCCTCGAGGTGAAGGCGAAGGACCGGGCGACCAGCAAGGAGCAGCAGGTCCGGATCACCGGGTCGTCGATGCTCGACAAGAAGGACGTCGACTCGATGGTCCGCGACGCGGAGATGCACGCCGCCGAGGACGCGAAGCATCGCGAGGAGGTCGACCTCCGGAACCAGACCGAGGCGCTCAGCTTCCAGGCCGAGCGGACGCTCAAGGACCTCGGCGACAAGGTCTCGCCGGAGGATCGCGCCGCCGTCGAGGCGAAGCTCAACGACGTCCGCGACGCGCTCAAGGGCGACGACATCGCGTCCGTCCGTGCTCGCGGCACCGAGCTCGCCGAGCTCATGCAGCGGATCGCCACCGCGGCCTACGCCGCTTCCGAGCCGGGGGCCGGCCAGGGGTCCGGCGACGCGCCGGACGGGTCGGGCGGCGCCGCCTCCGGCTCCGACGAGGAGACGGTCGAAGGCGAGTTCACGGAGGTCTGAGCGCCGGGCGCAAGGGCGCCTGGCGCTCTCGTGCCACACACGCGACGACACCCCCGCGGGCCCGGCCCGCGGGGGTGTCGTGATTCATGCGGTCCGCCCGGGCGCGCGGTCCCGGAGCTCCGGGCCAGGCGGTGGTCAGAACGGGATGAAGAGCTGCTCGCGGCCGCCGGGCCGCAACCCCTCCACGGACGATGGGCTGGGGCCCGGGCTCGGCGATGGCGTCGGCTCGAGGGAGCCACTCGGCGAGGGTTCGACCGACGAGGTCGGGCTCGGCTCGGGCGAGACGCTGGGGCTCGGCTCGGGCGAGACGCTCGGGCTCGGCGAGGGCTCGATCGACGGGGTCGGGCTCGGCTCGGGCGAGACGCTCGGACTTGGGCTCGGCTTCGCCGTCGGGCTCGGCTTCGCCGTCGGGCTCGGCTTCGCCGTCGGCCACGGCGCCGCCGCCTTGCCGAGCAGCTGCGGGACCGTCACGAACTTGAAGCCGCGCGACTTGTAGTTCCGGATGATGTCGCGGATCGCGTCGGCGGTCGTGGACGGCCCGGCGTGCATGAGCACGACCGACCCGTTGCGCCCGCGGATCGCGTTCGCGTAGACGGTCCCGACCGTCGCGCCGGCGGAGGTGTCCCCGGCGGAGACGTCCCAGAGCAGGAGCGTCGGGAAGCCGGCCCTCGCCGAGGCGGCTGCGACACGCGCGTCCCACGACCCGCCCGGCGGCCGGAAGACGCGCACCATCGCCACGCCGGTGATCTGCTCGATGAGGCGCCGCGACGCCGTGAGCTGCCACTCCATATCGTGTGTCGAGAGGGTCTTGAAGTCGGGGTGAGACCACGAGTGGTTCGCGATGGGGAAGCCGAGGCGGGCCACCTTCTTCCAGAAGGTGGGGTTGCCGCGCACGGTGAGCGCGTACGGGAACCACGTCGCCGTCACCTTCTCGGAGACGAGCACGTCGAGGATCCGCTGGTCGTTGACCCGGCTCCACCCGTCGTCGAAGGTGAGCGCGACGACGCGCTGCGACCGGCTGCCGCTGTAGATGGCGCGGGCAGGACCGGCCGCCAGCAGCGGGGCGACGGCCGCGAAGCCGAGGACGGTGCAGGCGAGGATCGTGGCGATGGCGACGCGGGCTCGGGCGCGGCCTCGGGGACGCGGGTCGATCGGAGTGTCTCCTCAGGGATGGGCGACCCCGATCGTACCCCAGGCGGCGCTGACGGGCGCGGCCGGGGTGCCGGGCGGCACCTCCGCCTCGGCCGGCACGCGCCCGGGCGGCACCTCCGCCTCGGCCGGCACGCGCCCGGGCGGCGCTGTCGCCGCCCCCACCAGGGCGCCCGGCGGGGGATCCCCAGCCGCCGCCACTGCGCTCCTGTAGTCTCCGCTCGCCGATGCATGCACCGATCCCCTCGCTCTCGAACCCGCCGCGCCGGCGGCGGGCGACGGTTCCCGCCGTCGCGCTCGTCTCCGTCGCCCTCGCCTCCGTGGCACTCTGGCCCGGCCTCGTCGCGTCGCTCGCCCCCGGCCTCGCCGGCGCGGCGCTCGCGGCCGGCCCGGCCGCCGGCGATGGCGACATCGAGCTCACCGGGCTCTTCCACGACAGCCGCGACGACCTGTACCGGAGCCCCGGCGGGGCGGTGACGGCCGGGACCGCGGTGACGCTCCGCGCCCGGACGCTCCACGACGACGCGACGGCCGTGACGCTGCGGCTCACGGATGCGGTCGCCGGGAAGCAAGCCATCCCCATGGCGGTCGAGGCGTCCGACGTGCCGTGCGGCGACCCGGCGCCCGCCGTGGCCGGCACCTGCGACCTCTGGTCGGCGACCGTGGAGACGTCGGCCCCGACGACGCTCGCCTACCGCTTCGAAGTCACCGACGGTGACGCCATCGCGTACCTCATCGACGACGACCGGCGCGACGGTGGGGCCGGCCTCGGGTCGGCGTTCGATTCGTCCGCCGAGTGGTACGTCACGGTCTACGCCCCCGACTTCGAGCCGATCACGTGGATGCGCGACGCTGTCGTCTACCAGGTCTTCCCGGACCGCTACGCCAACGGCGACCCGGCCAACGACCCGTCCCCCGCTCAGCCTCGATACGGCTACCCGGACGATCCGGGCGCGCGGATCCAGGTCCGCCGGTGGGGCGTGCTCCCCGAGCAGCCGCCGAAGGGCCGCGACTACTACGGTGGTGACCTCGAGGGGATCCGGCTCCGCATCCCCTACCTTCGGGACCTGGGCGTGACCGTCCTCTACCTCAACCCGATCTTCGCCGCGGCCTCCAACCACCGGTACGACACGCGCGACTACCGATCGATCGACCCCAGCCTCGGGACGCAGGCCGACTGGGACCGGCTCGTCGCCGACGCCGACGCGGTCGGGATCCGGATCGTCCTCGACGGCGTGTTCAACCACGTGAGCTCCGATTCGCCCTACTTCGATCGCTACGGCCACTTCGAATCGGTCGGGGCCTGCGAGTCGATGGACTCGCCCTACCGATCGTGGTTCTTCTTCCGGACGCAGCCCGGCGGGCCGTGCGTCGGGCCCGACGGGCCCGGCACGATGGGTTACCTGTCGTGGTCGAACTACGATTCGCTCCCCACCCTCGACAAGCGCGACGCCGCCGTCCGCGACCTCGTGTTCGACGCGCCCGACTCCGTCGCGACCGGCTGGCTCCGCGACGGTGCCGCCGGCTGGCGGCTCGACGTCATGCTTGACGGCTCGTTCCCCGACGAGTTCTGGAAGGAGTTCCGGGCCGCCGTGAAGGCCGTCGCGCCGGATGCGCCGATCGTCGCAGAGGCCTGGAAGCGCCCCGACGTCCTCCGGTTCACCCGGGGGGACACGGCCGATGGGGCGATGGGCTACCGGTTCCGCAACGCGGTCCTCGGCTACCTCGGGACGATCGACTCCAAGGGCTTCCCCGACGACGGCGAGTCGGACCAGCCGCCGAGCGTCTTCGCGGGGGAGATCCTCTCGATCCTCGAGGACTCGCCGGCCGCCGCGGTCGCCTCGACGATGAACATCCTCGACTCGCACGACACCGAGCGCGCCCTCTGGTCCCTCACGCCCGGCGACCCGACGCGCGAGGCGCGCGAGCTCGACGCGGCGAACGTCGAGATCGGGCGGGCCAGGCTCCGGCTCGCGAGCCTCGTCCAGTTCACGATGCCCGGCCCGCCGACGATCTACTACGGCGACGAGATCGGGATGACCGGCGCGTCCGACCCCGATGACCGTCGGACGTTCCCGGTCCTGCCCGGCGAGGGGGCGGGCGCGGACGGCCCGGCGGGACAGCTCGCCCCCGGGGCCGGCCCGCCGGCCAACGAACTCCGGATCTGGTACACGCAGCTCGCGGCCGTCCGCAGCGGGACCCCGGTCCTGCGCACCGGCGATGTCCGGTTCCTCCTCGCGGACGACGAGACGCGCGCGGTGGCATGGGCGCGGTCCGGCGCCGACGGGCTGGCGATCGTCGCGATCAACCCGGGCACCGAGGCGCTCACGATGCGCATCCCCCTCGACCGCGCCGGCCTCGACGGGACCCCGCTTCGCGACGGCGTCGCGTTCTCCGACGCGCTCGCGCAGCGACGTGCCACGAGCGCCGCCGGCTTCCTCGAGGTGGATGTCGCGCCGCTCTCCTCCGCCCTCCTCGTCGCCGACGACGGGCAGGACCTCGCAGGCCCGGCGGCGCCCGCGGAGATGACGGCCGAGGCCGGCGCGAGCGGCGACGCCTCCATCCGCTGGTCCGTGACCCCCGACGCCGTGGCATGGGAGGTCTACCGGTCTCCGGTCGCCCGTGGAGGGTACGTGAAGCTCGGCGCGACGGCCGAGCCGTCCTTCCGCGACGCGGAGGCGGGCGGCCGCCCGTGGCATTACGCGGTCCGCGCACGGGACGCGGCCGGAAACCTCGGTCCGACTTCGGGCGGCGTCGCGCTCGCGGCGCCGTCGGCCACGCCAGGCGCATCGGCGGCGCAGTCTCCATCCGCGTCCGCGGAGAGCCCGGCCACGCCGGCATCGGACGCGTCGGCCGGGGCGCCCGGGTCGTTGGCACCCTCGCCTGCGCCGTCGCCCGAGCCGGAGTCCGGCATCGCCCGCCTCGCGCGGGAGCCGCTCCTCCTCCTGGGGCTCGCGGCGCTCGGCTTCGCCGTCGGCGGCGCGCTCGCATGGTCGATCCGCCGCCGACGTGCCGGCGGATCCGCGGGTTCCCCGTAGACTTCACGGTCCGGAGATGGCGACCCAGCAGCGCGACTACTACCGCATCCTCGGCGTCGAGCGGACCGCGACCGACGCCGAGATCAAGCGCGCCTTCCGCAAGCTCGCCCAGCAATGGCACCCGGACGTGAGCGCGGAGTCCGGCTCCGACACCCGGTTCAAGGAGATCAACGAGGCGTACCAGGTCCTCTCCGACCCCGAGCGGCGCCGGATCTACGACACGTTCGGCGAGGCCGGCCTCGGTGGGATGGGAGGCGGCGGGCCGCAGCCGGGGTTCGCGGGCTTCGGCGACTTCGGTGACCTGTTCGACGCGTTCTTCGGGGGTGCCGCCGGCTCGGGCGCCCGGCGCGGCCGGCCCGCGGCCGGGTCGGACCTGCGGTACGACCTCCGGATCACGTTCGAGGAGGCGATCCGCGGGGCCGAGAAGGAGATCGAGTTCCCGGTCCTCGACCGTTGTACGACCTGCGGCGCCTCCGGCGCGAAGTCCGGTTCTGCACCGGTCACGTGCACCCAGTGCGGCGGCCGCGGCGAGGTCCGCAGCGTGCGGAACACGATGCTCGGCCAGATGATCAACGTCACCGCGTGCCCGCGCTGCCGCGGGGAGGGACGGGTCGTCGAGGACCCGTGCGAGGCTTGCGCGGGGGATGGGCGGACCCGCCGCACCAAGCGGCTCCTCGTCTCCATCCCGGCCGGGATCGACGACGGCCACCAGGTCCGGCTGTCGGGCGAGGGGGAGGCCGGGCCCCGCGGCGGGCCGGCCGGCAGCCTCTACGTCGCCGTCGATGTCATCCCTCACCCGTACCTCAAGCGCGAGGGCACGGAGCTCTACTACGACCTCGACCTCTCCATCGCGCAGGCCGCGCTGGGCGCACGCGTCGCGATCCCGACGGTCGACGGCGACGAGGCGATCGACGTGAAGCCGGGGACGCAGCCGGGCTCGGAGATCCGTCTGCGGGGCAAGGGCGCCCCGCACCTGCGACGGGCCGGCGCACGCGGCGACCTCCACGTCCTCGTCGATGTCCGCGTCCCGACGAAGCTCTCCGGCCGGCAGCGCGAGCTGCTCGAGGAGTTCGCCGCGGAGTCCGGTGAGACCGTGGGCAAGGGCAAGGGCGAGGCCGGAGGGTTCATCGACCGGATCAAGGATGCCCTCGGGTAGGCCGTCGGCGGCCGACGCGAGCGACGCCCTCGACGGGATCGACTGGCCCGCCGACGGAACCTCCGCCGATGGCGCCTGGCTCGAGCTGTCGGTCGTGGCAGACCCCGAGGCGGTCGAGGTGGTGTGCGAGATCCTCTCGCGCGTCGCGCCGGGCGGGACGAGCGTGGAGCCCGCGTTCGAGCTCGTGGACGAAGGGCTCGATGCCCGCATCGACCCGACGCGTCCCGCGATCGTCCGGGCGCACCTGCCGGCGCGCGACCGCCGCGCCGCGCGCGAGGCCGTCCGCCGCGTGCGCACCGACCTCGGCCACCTCCAGGCGTTCGGCCTGCGACCGATCGGCGACGTCGACGTCCGCGTCGTCCTCGAATCGGATTGGGCGAATGCGTGGAAGCGCCATGTCGGCGTCATGCGCATCGGACGGCGGCTGGTCATCCGGCCGTCCTGGCGTCGCCACCGCGCCGCGCCGGACGACGTCGTCATCGCGCTCGACCCCGGCATGGCGTTCGGGACCGGGCTCCACCCGACGACGCGCCTCTGCCTCGCCGGCCTCGAGTCGTGGGCCGACACCGGCCTCGTCGCGCACGGTGCGGCGCGCGACGGTTCGGCCCGGGTCCTCGACGTCGGCTCGGGCTCCGGGATCCTCGCGATCTGTGCGGCCCTGCTCGGGGCCGGCGAGGTCCTCGGCGTGGACACCGACCCGATCGCCGTGGAGGCGACCGCGGCGAATGCGCGTCGCAATCGCGTCGCCCGGCGAGTCCGCGCCCGGCGGGGGAGTGTCCCGACGCCGGGGGGCCCGTGGGACCTCGTGCTCGCGAACCTCATCGCCTCGGTCCTCGTCGCGATCGCCCCCGACCTGCGCGACGCGCTCCGGCCCGGCGGTCGGCTCCTCGCGTCGGGGATCTTCGTGGACCGCGAAGGCGACGTCGCCGCGGCGTTCGCTGAGGCCGGGCTCTCGATCGTCGCGCGGACGGGCGAGGGCGACTGGGTGGCGCTCGACGCGGTGCGGCCCGGTCCGGCGGGATCCTGAGCCCCGCGTTCGGCCGGGACCGCCCCGGGGCTGAGCGCCCGGCGCCACCCTGACGGTGGGTGCGCCGGCCCGCGCCACGCGGTGCGGGGTCGCCGCGGATGCGGCACGATGGGCCGGACCCGCGAACCCCGCCGCACGCCGAGGCGCTCACGATGACCGATGCATGCCTCTTCTGCCGGATCGTCGCCGGCGAGATCCCGTCGACGAAGGTGCACGAGGATGACCTCGTCCTCGCGATCCGCGACATCGCGCCACAGGCGCCTACGCACGTCCTCGTCATGCCCCGCACACACGTCGCGTCCGTCGCCGACCTCACGGACGCCGACGCAGCGCTGCTCGGCCGCCTCTTCGCGGTGACCGCGCAGATCGCCCGGGCGGAGGGCATCGAGGCCGCCGGCTACCGTGTCGTCGCCAACCACGGCCGAGCGGCGGGGCAGTCGGTCGATCACCTCCACCTCCACCTGCTCGGAGGACGCGATCTCGCGTGGCCGCCCGGGTGACGCGGGGCACGAGGCTCCCGGCCGACGCCGCCCCCGCTTCACCCTCACGACGATGTTCACGCTGTACGCCGCGCCGATGCCGTCGTCCACGAACGCCTGCGGGGGCACGTACCTGGCCCGATAGCCCGTCATCGTCGATCCGTCGGACCCGCTGATCCTCCCGCGCGACCTGGAGATCGCGGGGCAGCCGAAGTCGATGCCCGCGGCGACGGGGGCGGTCCCGACCGGCACCTTCGTCGCGGCCCGGGATCGATGGTGAAGCCGTCGCCCGCGGCGCTCGTCACCGCGGTCGAGCAGGGGTCGGTGTGCACGTCGAAAGCCGAGTCACGGGCCGCGACGGCGATCCCGGGGACAGCGGCCGCCGAGACGGCGGCCATCGCCGCGCAGAGCGTCGGTCGGCCCTCGTTCGCCCCATGTGAACGCGTCGCCGCCGCTCGCGCGGCGCCGTCACTGCCCCTGCGAGACCGGCAGCGGCGCCTCCACCGCCGCCCACGCGCGCACGCGGTCGCGCCGGACCTTGAGCGTGTGCGTCCGCGGGAAGTCCGCGTCGGGCCAGAGCCGCCAGCCCCCGATCCGCTGGTTGATGCCGAGCGTCGCGTTCGCGCGGCGGATCGCCGCCTCGATCGATGCCTTGACCGCCGCAGGGTCGTCGCCCAGGCCGGAGGGCTGCGCCGCCGGGACGTCACCGCCCTGCGGCATCGTCGCCGCGCCGGGTGCGAGCACCACCGCCTCGATCCGCCCCGGCTGTGTCTCGACGACGACCGAATCGCGGATCCCGGCGACCCGGAGAGCGTTCTCGACGTCCTCCGGGAAGACGTTGAAGCCGTTGGGCAGGACGATGACGTCCTTCGTCCGGCCCATGAGGATGAGGCGACCGTCGTCGTCGAGCCGGCCCACGTCGCCGGTCCTGTACCACCCGTCGGCCGTGAGCGCCGCCGCGCTCGCAGCCGGGTCGTGCCAGTACCCCTTGAAGAGCTGGGGGCCGCGGAGGAGGATCTCGCCGTCGTCGGCGAGGCTGCACTCACCGGGCGGCTGCGGCCGACCCACCGTCCCGAGGCCGTGGTCCCTGCGAGTGGTGCATGCCCCGAACCCGGCCTCCGTCGACCCGTAGCCCTGGATGACGACGACGCCGACGTCCTCCCACGCCTGCTGGAGCGCGGGCGGGAGGAACGCGGCCGTGCAGACGAAGAGGTGGAGATCCCCGCCGAGCTGTCGGTGGAGGCTCCGGAACAGCAGCCGACGGGCCGGGTAGGGGAGCCGGCGCGCGACCAGCCGGAGCCGGTCGAAGGACCGCTTCCGGCCGGTCCGCTCGACCTGCCGTTCGATCGCTCCCCAGATGAGGTCGAGGACCTGCGGGACGACGATCATCGCGGTGACGCGATGGGATCGGACCGCCTCGAACAGGACCCGCGGGTTGCGGCTCCGCACGTAGAGGATGTCGGCGCCGACGTCGAGCGCGTAGAACGTGCCGATCGCCTGCTCGAGCAGGTGGGAGAGCGGGAGCAGCGACACGACCCGGTGATCCATCGCCGGCAGGATCCGGTGACAGAGGGCGACCGACGCGAGCACGTTGTCGTGGGCGAGCATGACGCCCTTCGGCGTGCCGGTCGTGCCGGACGTGAACACGAGCTCCCAGATCTCGTCCGGGCGGGGCTTCTCCCACGCCGCGACCAGCGCATCGACGTCGGCCGGGGTCGTCGCTCCGGACTCCCCGGCGAGCGCCTCGACCGTCGTCGTCGGGAAGCGCTCGAGGCCTGCTTCGCGCGGGTCGGGCGCGTCCCGGCCGGCGCCGATGGCGAGGTGGCTCGGCTGGGTCCGCTCGACGATCCGCTCGACCGCGTCCGGTGCCATCCGGAGGTCGAGGGGGACGATGACGAGGCGCGCCATCATCGCGCCGAAGTAGACGGCCGGGAGCTCGGGGGTCGACGGCGACCACGTGAGGAGCAGGTCGCCGGGCTCCAGTCCCAGGGACCGCAGGCGCCACGCGGCGAGGCGCGACCGATGCAGGAGCTCCCGGTAGGACCACGCGAGGGACGAGCCGTCATCCCGACTGAGGGCGAGCGCCGGTCGGTCCCCATACCGGGCGGCGGCCTGCTCGAGGAGCTCGACGATCGTCCGCGGCGAGGATCTCTCCATCCGCGGATCGTACCGGCTGCCGAACGGGGTCGCGACGGCCGATCGGCCCTTCGGGTGGCCACCGCCATGCGTGACGCCCGCGGTCGAGGCATGCTGGCGGCATGAACGAACCGGCATACGAGCGCATCGACGACCTGGTCGCCGACGCGCGGGTCCCGGAGCGCGGGATCCTCAGCCAGACGATCTCGGACCGCGACGACGTGCGGGTCGTGCTGTTCTCCTTCGCGCCGGGAGAGGAGCTGTCGGAGCACACGGCGGCGCGGCCGGCGGTCATCGAGGTCGTGTCGGGTGACGCGGACCTCGTGGTCGCCGGCGAGGCGTTCGCGGGCCGGGCCGGCACCTGGGTCCGGATGCGTCCCCATACGCCGCACAGCATCCACGCCACGACCCCGGTCGTGCTGCTCCTCACGCTCCTGCCCGCCATCGACTGACCCGCGCCGTGCGCCGCACCCGTGCGCCCCGCGCCGATCCCCGCGTTTGACCCTCTTCGAGCGCCCGGCGTACACTCCGGCGGCCTGCGCGGCAGGGACCTCGCGTCCCGGCCGCGTGGCGTCGTGCCTCCGGCCATGGGCGCGACGTGGCCCCGCATCCTCGGCCGGAGGAGGTGATCCCGGGATTGGCAGAGATCCGAGTCGGTGAGAACGAGTCCTTCGAGAGCGCGCTCCGCCGCTTCAACAAGAAGATCCAGCAGAGTGGCATCCTCGCCGAAGCCCGCCGCCGCGAGCACTACGAGAAGCCGTCGGTGAAGCGGAAGCGCAAGGAAGCGAAGCGCAAGAAGGCCGCACGTCAGACTGGCTGATCCCGCCTTCGACGCCCGGCCGTCCCGCGAGAGACCGCGAGCCATCCCGCGAGGGATCGCGAAGCGGACCACGAGGGCCGGGCCTCATCTCGGCGGGGGCAGCGGGCTCCCGCCGGAGGTGCCGATACCGGTGACGCTCCATGAACGGCTCCGCGAGGAGCTGATCGCCGCGATGCGCGCGAAGGATGTGCTGCGTCGCGACGTCTTCCGCATGGTCGAGGCGGCGATATACGCCGTCGAGAAGCGCGACCATCGCGTGCTCTCCGACGACGAGGTCGTCGGCATCCTGACGCACGAGGTGAAGACGCGGCGCGAGTCGATCGAGGCCTTCCGCGCCGGCGGCCGCGAGGACCTCGCCGCGAAGGAGGAGGCGGAGATCGCGATCCTCGCCGATTTCCTCCCCCGCCAGCTCACCGAAGACGAGTTGCGCGCGCTCGTCGACGAGACGATCGCGGAGGCGGGCGCGACCTCGGTGAAGGAT
>JBAWVU010000021.1:0-15897 GCA_037147135.1 Chloroflexota bacterium | reverse complement strand
CCCGTCCGGGCCCCGGCGGATCCGCCCCGTGCGGGCGGGATCGCGCCCGGGCTCTTCAGGACCCCTTCGCGTCGATGTTCTTCGTGAGGCTCGCGAGGAACTCCGCGTTGCTCTCCGTCTTGGAGAGACGGTTGAGGAGGATCTCGATCCCCTCGTTCGTCCCGACCGCGGAGAGCATCCGGCGCATCGTCCAGACCATCTTGAGGGTGGGCTCCTCGAGGAGGAGCTCCTCGCGCCGGGTGCCGGAGCGCTGGACGTCGATCGACGGGTAGATCCGCTTCTCGGACAGCCTCCGATCGAGGATGAGCTCGCTGTTCCCGGTCCCCTTGAACTCCTCGTAGACGACGTCGTCCATGCGCGACCCGGTGTCGATGAGGCACGTCGCGATGATCGTGAGGGAGCTCCCATCCTCGAGGTTCCGGGCGGCGCCGAAGAAGCGCTTCGGGGGATAGAGGGCTATCGGGTCGATGCCTCCCGACAGCGTCCGGCCGGAGGGCGGGAGCGCGAGGTTGTACGCGCGGGCGAGCCGGGTGATGGAGTCGAGGAGGATGACGACGTCCCGACCGGTCTCGACCTGCCGCTTCGCGATCTCGAGGGCCATCTCGGCGACGTGCGTGTGGTTCTCGGTCGGCTCGTCGAACGTCGAGCTGATGACCTCGCCCTTCACGCTCCGGCGCATGTCCGTGACCTCCTCCGGGCGCTCGCCGATGAGCGCGACCATGAGGAGGATCTCGGGGTAGTTCGCCGTGATCCCGTTCGCGATGTTCTTGAGGAGCATCGTCTTGCCGGCCTTCGGCGGGCTGACGATGAGCGCGCGCTGGCCCTTGCCGATCGGATTCACGAGGTTGACCAGGCGCTGCGAGAGGTTCTTGGGATCGCTCTCGAGGTTGAGCAGCTCGTCGGGGTGGACCGGCGTGAGGTCGCCGAAGTTGGGGCGGCGTCGCGCCGTGTCCGGATCGACTCCGTTCACGAGGTCGACGCGCAGCATCCCCCAGTACTTCTCGCCTTCGCGCGGGGCGCGGACGGAGCCCGCGACGCGGTCGCCGATGCGGAGCCCGAAGCGGCGGACCTGGCTGGAGCTGACGTAGACGTCCTCGGGGCCGGGCATGAGGCCGTGACGGCGGAGGAAGCCGTAGCCCTCGTCGACGATGTCGAGGATGCCGGTCGCGTACGCGTGCCCGGCGCGCTCGCTCTGGCGCTGGAGGATCCGCTCGACGAGATCGTCCTTGCGGTCCGCCCCGGCCGACTCGATGGCCAGGTCGCGGCCCATCTCGCGCAGCTCCGCCATGTCCATGTCGCGGAGCTCGAGGAGGCCCATCTCGTTGGCGATCTCCTGGTCGGCGAGCTCGTCATGGTCCGGCCCGACGAGCCGCTGGCCCTGGCTGCGGCGACGGGTTCGGCGATTGCGGGAATGAGGGTCGGGACCTGTGGGAGGCATGGGGATGGGATTCACCTGCGGGGATGCCCCACGGCATGGGAGGACGGCACGGGACGCGGTCCGCGTGGCTCGGGTGGGGCTGCGACGAGGATACCCGCCGCAGTGCGCGGGCGTCAACGGGTCAGATCGCGTGACGCGTGCGTCGGCGCGCAGCCGCGAGGGCGGACGGTCCCGGCGACAGGACCCGCCGGCTGCCGCGGCGGGGCGGCCAGGTGGTCAGGCGGGCGGCTTGGCCGCGAGCTCGGCCTGCACCTTCGCCCAGTCCGCCTTGAACTGCGCGATGCCGGCGGTGGTCAGGGGATGGTGGACCATCTGCCGGAGGACCTTGAACGGCAGCGTCGCGACATGGGCCCCCGCGAGCGCCGACTCGGTCACGTGGCGCGGATGGCGGACCGAGGCGGCGATGATCTCCGCGTCGAGCTCGTGGACGTTGATGATGTCCGCGAGCTCGCGGATCACCGTCATGCCGTCCTCGTTGTAGTCATCGAGCCGGCCGACGAACGGCGAGAGGAAGCTCGCGCCGGCCTTCGCGGCGAGGAGGCCCTGGTTCGCGGTGAAGATGAGCGTGCAGTTAGTGCGGATCCCCTCCTCCGCGAGACGGGCGATCGCCTCGAGGCCGGTCTCGCTCATCGGGATCTTCACGACGATGTTGGGGGCGATGCGGGCGAAGTGGCGCCCTTCCTTCAGCATCCCCTCGACGTCGTCGGCGATCACCTCGGCGGATACGGGCCCGGACGTGATCCCGCTGATCTCCTCGAGGAGCGCGTCGTAGGACGTCTTCCCGACCTTGGCGTAGAGCGTCGGGTTCGTCGTCACGCCGTCGATGACGCCCCAGCGGACGGCGGTGCGGATCTCGTCGACGTCGGCGGTGTCGAGGAAGAGCTTCATGGCGATGCGACCTCCCGGGAGCGCGGCTGCGGACCCGGGGCAGTGTACGACGGCCAGGCCGACGGATCGGCGGGCGGGCGGCGCGTGCGAGGCGCGCGTCGGCGCCCGATCCGTTGCCCGGGGGCCACGTCAGCGCCCCGAGATCAGCCCTCGGCGTCGGAGAGGTCGAGCTCGCCGGTCCCCGAGGAGCCGGTCTCGGCCGCCGCTCCCGCCTCGCGACCTCCAGGACCGACCGCCTCGCGGTGCGGAGCGTGGCGGACGCGGAGCTCGGGCTCGCGGCCCTCCCGCAGGGCGACGGCAGTGCCGATGAAGCCGTCGAAGAGCGGGTGCGGCCGGTCCGGCCGGCTCCGGAACTCCGGGTGGAACTGGCTCGCGACATACCACGGGTGGTCCCTGAGCTCGACGATCTCCACGAGGCGCCCGTCCGGCGACTGGCCGGAGAGGATCATGCCGGCCGCTTCAAGCGCCGGGCGATACCTGTTCGCCACCTCGAACCGGTGGCGGTGGCGCTCGTAGACGACCTCGTCGCCGTAGACGGCAGCGACCTTCGATCCGGGGGTGAGGCGCGCCGGGTAGAGCCCGAGGCGCATCGTCCCGCCCTTGTCCTCGAGGTCCCGCTGGTCCGGCATGAAGTCGATGACCGGGTTCGCGGTGAACATGTCGAACTCGGTGGAGTTCGCGTCGTCGGTGCCGAGGATCGCTCGAGCGAACTCGATGACCGCGCACTGGAGCCCAAGGCAGAGCCCCAGATACGGGATCCGTCGCTCGCGGGCGTACCGCGCCGCGAGGATCTTCCCCTCGATCCCCCGATGCCCGAACCCGCCGGGCACGAGGATCGCCTCGGCGCCCGCGAGGTGGTCCGCGACGTCGTCCGGCGTGAGCTTCTCCGAGTCGACCCAGCGGACGCGGACGTCCACGCCGTGCGCCCAGCCGGCGTGCTTGAGCGACTCGGTGACCGAGAGGTACGCGTCGGGCAGCCCGATGTACTTGCCGACGAGCGCGACCTCGAGCGACGGCTTGGGCCGCTTGATGAGCTCGACCATGGACCGCCACGCCGCCAGGTCGGGCTCGTGCGCGACGGTGCCGACGGCGAGGTCGCGGACGACGAGGTCACCGAGGCCGGCCTCCTCGAACTGGAGCGGGACCTCGTAGATCGTCGAGGCGGTGACCGCCGGGATGACCGCCTCCTGGGCGACGTCGGTGAAGAGCGCGATCTTCTCGCGGATCTCGTCGCTCACGGGGTGATCGGACCGCAGGATGATGACGTCCGGCTGGATCCCGATCCCGCGGAGCTCCTTGACGGAGTGCTGGGTGGGCTTCGTCTTGAGCTCGCCCGTGGCGAGGAGCGCGGGCAGCAGCGTCACGTGCACGTACAGGACGTTGGTCCGCCCCACGTCCTTGCGCATCTGGCGGATCGCCTCGAGGAACGGGAGCGACTCGATGTCGCCGACCGTCCCTCCGACCTCGATGATGACGACGTCGGCGCGGCCGTCGCGCGCCACCCGCTGGATGCGCTCCTTGATCTCGTTCGTGATGTGCGGGATGACCTGGACGGTGCCGCCGAGGTAGTCGCCCCGGCGCTCCTTCGCGATGACCGCCTGGTAGATGCGGCCGGTCGTCACGTTGCTGAGCTGGGAGAGGTTCTCGTCGACGAAGCGCTCGTAGTGGCCCAGGTCGAGGTCCGTCTCGGCGCCATCGTCGGTCACGAAGACCTCGCCGTGCTGGTACGGCGACATCGTCCCCGGGTCCACGTTGATGTACGGGTCGAGCTTCATGATCGAGGCGGCGAGCCCGCGCGCCTTCACCAGCCGGCCGATGCTCGCGGCGGTGATGCCCTTGCCCAGGGACGAGGTGACCCCGCCGGTCACGAACACGTACTTGGCCATGGGCACAGGTCCTCCGGGGTTTTTCCGATGATACCGGACCCGTCGACGGCGGGGCTGCGGGCAGGGGGCGGCGGGGCGGCGGCCCTCGCGATCAGCCGGCGGACGTCCGCAGGAGGAAGTGCCGGTATCCCCACTCGCCGTTCGGGCCGGACTCGTACGCCTCGTGGAGGACGGAGAGCCCCTCCGCCGCGAACCATGCGAGGACCCGGTCGCGTCCCGGGTAGTAGTGGTAGCCGGCGACACCACCCTCCACGACTTCGCCCCGGACCGCCGGCAGGCCGCTCGCGGCGAGGGCCGCGAAGGCCGCCTCCACCAGGTCGTCCCGCAGCTCCTCGACCGTGAGGTAGAGGTGCCCGTCCGGACGGACCGCTCGGTGGAGGTTGGCGAGCACCGCCGGCCAGTCCTCCGGGCACACGTTCTCCATCGCGTCGATCGTCATGACGCCGTCGAAGGCATGGTCGAACGCGAGCTCCTGGAGGCCCACGTGGACGAGCGACTCGGCGATCCCCTTGGCCGCGGCCTCCGCGAGCATCCCGGCCGACTGGTCGATGCCGACGACACGGCGCCCGGCCGCCGCGACCGCGGCGAAGTACTTCCCGGTCCCGCAGGGCGCGTCGAGGATGACGCCCCCGGGCGGGCACAGGTCCGCGAGGCGTGCGACGAGCTCCCACTGGAGCGAGACCGGGTAGCCATGCGACTCGTATTCGGCAGCCTCGGCGTCATACACGGAGACCGTCGCCGCCCGCCGCTCCGCGAGCCAGGTCCGTCGGTCCACATCCGCATACACGGAGATCGTCGCGTCCCGTCGCTCCGCGAGCCAGGTCCGTCGGTCCACATCCGCCTCCCTTCCACCCGGGTCTCGCGCGTCCGCGCGGTCGTCCGCGCGAGATCCCGCCGCTACCGGACGGCGACCGCGTCCCCCTCCCGCTCGACGGCAGCCACCGCGTCCCGGTCCCCGTAGACGGCGAACGCTACCTCGGTCTCCACCGACGCGCCCGCCTCGAGCAGCAGCGCCTGGCCTGCCGCAACCGCGTCCTCGACCTGCTGCGGGTGGCTCGACCATGGCTCCAGCGCGAGGTGGTGGTGGCCCCGCCAGCCGCCGTAGACCTGCCAGAGCCAGGCGTGGCGGAACACGGTCGGGTCGAACGCGATCGCGAGGCCGCGGCGCGACGCCGTGTCCGTGAGGGCGAGCCAGCCGGCGGACAGGTCGGTCGCCCAATGCCCGCCGAAGACCGCGTCCTCGCGCGGGCGCACGCGGCGCATGTCGCGCACGCCACCTGGCGCGGTCGCATCCGGAAGCGACGGCCAGGCGTACTCCGCGCCCTCGGTCCCCATGGACCGGTCGGACGAGACGCCGACGAGCATCCGGTGGGCGGGCAGGTCGATCCGGTGGTCGGGGGTCACGGCGAAGACGGGGTGGATCCCCCACGTGTACGGCAGGGGCCGGACGTCCAGGCTCGTGATCCGGTAGCGCGCCCGGAGGACCGGCTCATCGCCCCGCAGGGTGAGCGTCCGCTCGACCCGGGCGGGCGCGATCGTGCCGAAGCCGACGGTCGTCACCGATGCCTCGGCCGGCCCGTCGACGATCTCGGCGGTCCACGGCACGCACCACATCTCGCCCATGTACGGGAGACGCTCGCCGTGCAGCAGCCCGGTGTCGCCGCTCGGGAAGATCTCGTCCCAGCCACCGCTCCACCAGTCGTCGAAGTACGCGCCGTAGGGCGCGGGCCGGGGCGCCGTGCGCGGGTTGTGCCAGAGGAGGTCGCGGCCGACGGCCTTGTCGACGAGCTCCGACACGTGCGCGCCGAGCCCCGGCAGGACGGTGACGCGCAGCGCGTCGTTCTCGAGGACGATCGCCCCGAGGCCGTCGAGGGTGGTCCGGGTGACGCGCGGTCCCATCCGTCAGGCGCTCCCGCGCCTCACGCGCCCGTGCCCGGGGAGGCCACGAGCACTGCGCCGTCCTCGACGCCCGCGAGCGCCGCGTCGAGCGACTCGTCGAGGATCGCGAGGACCTCGTCGACCTCCGCGTCGGTGATCGTGAGCGGCGGCGCGAGGACGAGCATCCAGTGCCCGGCACGCAGGAGCAGGCCACGCCGCCGCGCCTCGCTCCGGACCCGGACCCCCATCTCGAGCTCCGCAGGGAAGCGCTCGCGGGTCCTCCGGTCACGGGTGAGCTCCACCCCGACGAGGAGGCCCCGGCCGCGGACGTCGCCGATCGCGGGGTGGCGATCCTGCGCCCGCCGCAGGCCGGCCATGAGGCGGTCGCCCTGCCGGGCCGCGTTCTCGTCCAGCCGCCGCTCGACGATCTCGGCGATCGCCGCGATCCCGATCGCGCACGCGACGGGGTTCGCGCCGTACGTGTGGCCGCTGTGGAACTGGACGAGGTCGCGCGGGTCGCCCCAGAACGCGTCGGCGATCTCCGGCGTCATGACCACCGCCGAGAGCGGCGCATAGCCACCGCTCATCCCCTTGCCGAGGCACATGATGTCCGGCCACGTCTCGAAGAGCTCCGATGCGAACATCCGCCCGAGGCGACCGAACGCGGTGATGATCTCGTCGAAGATCAGGAGGATGCCGTGGCGGTCACAGAGCTCCCGCAGCCCCGGCAGGTAGCCCTCGGGCGGGATGACGACCCCGGCCGACATGAGGACAGGCTCGGTGATGAGGGCCGCGATCGTGCTCGGGCCCTCCATCTCGATCGTCTCCTCGACGAGACGGAGGTACGTCTGCGCCACCGAACCCGGCGCGACGTCGAACGGCATGCGGTACGGGTCCGGGGTGTGGAGGTGGATGAACCCGCCGGCGAGCGGCTCGTACGGCGCGCGCCACGCGGGCCAGCCGCCGGCGGCGACCGCATTGCCGGTCCCGCCGTGGTAGGCGCGGTAGTGCGAGAGGATCTTGTACTTCGTCGCGTGGCCGGTCTGCTTGTGGTACTGACGGGCGATCTTCATCGCGTTCTCGGTCGCCTCGCTCCCGCCGGAGAAGAGCTTGATGACCGAGTAGCGGTTCCCGGGGAGGAGTCCCAGGAGGACGTCGATGAGCTCGAGCGCGCGGTCGTTCGTCGCCATTGTGGGCGCGGCCATCGCGAGGCGGTGGAGCTGGGCCGCCCCCGCGTCGGCGAGGCGCGCGTTGCCGTGGCCGAGCGCGGCGCAGAACGTGCCCGAGAGGCCGTCGATGAACGTCCGTCCCTCGACGTCCGTCACGCGGATGCCGTCGCCGCTGGTGAGGACGAGCGGGTCCTCCGCGAACGCCTTCATCTGCGCGAAATCGACCATCGTTCGCGTGACCCGGTCCTGCATCGCCGCCTCCGTCCGTCCCCGCCCTGGTCCCTACAGCTCGTAGATGCGCGCGGTGATCGCGCCGTCGACGACGACGCTGGTCCCGCTCACGAACGACGCGTCGTCCGACGCGAGGAAGACCGCGACCCGGGCGATCTCGTCGGTCGAGGCGATCCGGCGGACCGGGTACTCGCGCTCGACTCGCGCGCGGAACCCGACCGGGTCCGGGTGAGCCTCGAAGAACGCCCGGTTGAGCTCCGTGTCAACGTCGCCGGGGCAGATCGCGTTCGCGCGGATCCCGTGCGGGCCGTACGCGATGGCCACGCTCTTCGTGTAGCCGATGATCGCCGCCTTCGTCGCCCCGTAGACGGGGAGGAGCGGATCGGCCGAGAACGCGTTGACCGACGACATGTTGATGATCGACCCGGAGTTCGCCGCCACCATCGCCGGGAGCACCTCCCGGCAGAACAGCACGCAGCCGAGGAGGTTCGTGTCGACGATCCGGTGGAAGTCCGCGACGCTGACGTCGGCCGCCAGGGCCTCCACCTGGACCGCGGCGTTGTTCACGAGGATGTCGATGCGGCCATGCTCGTCGAGCGCCCGGCGGACGAGCGCGCACACCTCATCCTCCCGGGAGACGTCGCAGCGCTCGAAGGCGAACGACCCCGACCCCACCGCGTCGCGGGAGAGCTCGTCTGCCGTCGCCCGGCCCGCGTCGACGAGCACGTCGACGCCGATGACGCGCGCTCCCTCGCGGACGAATGCGCCGGCGATCGCCCGGCCGATCCCACGGGCGGTCCCCGTCACGATCGCGACGCGGCCGTCGAGCCGTCGGGCCATCCCGCGGCCCTTCTCGACCGGCCCCTGGCCTCGCCGCGGGCCTCCGGGCCCGGTCACGTGAGGATGACCTCGATGCCGGCGTCGCGAGCGACCGCCACCTGCACCGGGTCGGCGCCGTCGTCGGTCACCAGCACGTTGACGGCCGAGAGCGGCGCGATGGGCGTGAACCCCCGGCGACCGATCTTCGTCCGATCGCAGACCGCCACGACCCGGCGGGCGCGGGCGACCATCATCGCGGCGACCTCCGCGACGAGGACGTGCGGCGTCGTGAGGCCGGTCTCCGCCGTGAGGCCGTCGCAGCCGATGAAGACGATGTCGGCCGAGAGCTCGCGGAGGTCCGCGACCGTCTGGGGCCCCACGAGGGCCTGATGGTCGGGGAGGTAGAGGCCCCCGAGGCAGATGAGGTGCGGGCTGTCCCAGCCGGCGACCTCGTCGACGATCAGCAGCGAGTGCGTGACGACCGTCAGCGCGCTGCCGCGACGGAGCGCGGGCGGGATGTGCGTGGCGACCATCGCGACCGTCGACCCGGAGTCGAACAGGACGACGTCCTCGGGCCGGACGAGCCTGGCGGCGGCCGCCCCGATCCGGGCCTTGAGATCGCGGTTCTCGCGCGCCTTCGCCGAGAACGCGCTGTCATGCCGGTTCCGCGCCGTGACGACGGCGCCCCCATGGACACGACGGAGGCGGCCCGCATCCTCGAGGATCACGAGGTCGCGGCGGATCGAGACGTCCGTGACGCCGAACCGCTCGGAGAGGTCCGACACGGAGACGCGCCCGTCGTCCTCGAGGAGCTGCGCGATGACCTTGCGCCGGTCGCCGGCGGCGAGGACCCCGGTATCAGCGGTCATTTCCCCATCCCCATCGTGAGGCCGGCGATGAGCTGGCGCTGGAAGAACAGGTAGACGACGACGGCGGGGAGCGCGCTGAGGATCGAGCCTGCCATGAGCAGCGGCACGGGGATGATCCGGGCGCTCTGGAGCGTCGCGAGCCCGACGGTGATCGTGCGGACGTCTGGCGTCTGGAGGAAGAGGAGGCCGATGAGGAGGTCGCCCCAGATCTGGATGAACTGGAGCACCGCGACGGTGACGATCGCGGGGACCGCAAGGGGGATCATCACGGCCAGGAAGACCTGCCAGTAGGTGGCGCCGTCCATGAGCGATGCCTCGACGAGCTCCGTCGGCACTCCCCGGAAGTAGGTCGTCATGAGATACGTCCCGAACGGCGCGCCGAGCGCCGCGTAGACGAGGATCGCGCCGGGGAACTGGTTCACGAGGCCGACCTGGCTGATGTTCACGAACTCGGGGATGATGATCGACTGGACCGGGATCATCATGCCGGCGAGGATCGCGACGAAGAGCAGCGGCGAGGTCGGGAACCGGAGCTTGGCGAAGGCGTAGCCACCGGTCGTGCTCACGAACAGGATGATCGCGACCGCGGACAGCGTGACGATCGTCGAGTTCAGGAGCTGCTGGAGGACCGGCAGGGTGTCGAACAGCGTCTGCCAGCTGTCGAGCGAGAAGCCCGACCCGAGGAGGTACTGATCGCGCGAGCGGAACGACGTGATGAGCATGAAGGCGAACGGGAAGAGCATGACGACGACGACGACGCAGAGGATGGCGAACGTCACCGTCCTCCTGATCCGCCGGCCGGCACGATCCACGTCGGGCTCCTAGACGCTGCGGTCCCGGAGGAGCCGCTGCTGGATGACGCTGATGCAGAAGACGACGGCGAAGAGGACGACCCCGATGGCGGCCGCGTACCCGAACTCCCCCTGGGCGAACGCGGACTGGTAGACGTAGAACTCGAGGGTCGTCGTGCCGTAGCCGGGGCCGCCGGTCGTCATCGTGAAGATGAGGCTGAACAGCGCCGTGAAGCCGGTGATGAGCGTGAGGATGAACGCGAACTGGATGAACCGCATGAGCAGCGGGATGGTGATGTAGCGGAACGTCGCCCAGCCGCCTGCGCCATCGACCCGGGCCGCCTCGTACACGTCGCGGTCGAGCGTCGCCATGCCGGTGATGAAGATGATCGTGTTGGTCCCGAACACCGACCAGATGAACGTGATGATGACGGCGACCATCGCCGTGTACTCCGACGCGAGCATGTCCGTCTGGACATGGATGCCGAACGCGGCGAGGACGCTGTTGAGGATCCCGCGCTGGGCGAAGAACCGGGCCGCGACCATGCCGATGACGACCCAGGAGATCGCGGTCGGGAGGAAGTAGACGGACCGGAAGAAGCGCCAGCCGCGAACGTGCTCGTTGAGGAGGAACGCGATGACGAGCGGGATGAGGATCGCGATCGGGATCGACGCGAGGAGCATCACGTTGTTGAGCACGACCCGCCAGAAGGTGGGGTCGCTGAAGAGGCGCTCGTAGTTGTCCAGCCCGAGGAACGTCGATGTGATCCCGTTCCACTTCGTGAGACTGAAGTAGAACGTCTGGATGATCGGGAGGGCGAGGAGCGCCACGTAGAGCAGGACCACGGGCACGACGAAGAGCATGCCCGCTCGCCGCTCGGAGCGGCGGAGGCGCCCCGTGCTCCGCGGCGGGGCGTGCTGCGCGTCCTCGAGCGCTCGCCCGAAGGTCGCCGCGTCCTTCACGGTCCCGGCTCCGGCGCGACGTGGGCCGAGGCGGTCGTTCGATCGCCTCGGCCCACGATCGGATCCGCTACTTGATCTGGTTCTTCGACTCGGCCGGCAGCCCGTCGAGCGTCTGCTGCATGTTGGTCAGCGCGTCCTTGACGGACATCGACCCGCCGAACGCCGCGTTGAGGACCTTGGTGCCGGTGTCGCCGACCTCCGGCTGGATGACGTTGTCGATCATCGGGTAGCGCGTGAAGCCCTGCGTGGCGGCATAGGACAGGAGGTCCTTGGCCATCCGCTGGTCGCTCGTGAACCCTTCCTTCGTCGGGATGATCCCGTTCGCCGCGATGATCGTCTGCCCCTCATCGCTCGCGAGGAACGCGAGGAACGCGGCCGCCTGCACCTGGTTCTTGGAGTAGTTGGTGAGCGCGAAGCCGTCACCGGAATACTCGACGACGCCCTTGATCGGCGTGTCGGAGAACGGCGGGACGAAGACGCCGACCGTGTCGCCCATCTTCTCCTGGAACTCCGCGATGTTCCAGGTCCCCTCCATCGTCATCGCGGCCTGCCCCGTCTCGAACTGGGCGATGGAGTCCTGGTTGGTGAGGACGTCCGTGTTCGTGCAGCCCTTCGTGAACAGCGAGACCCACTTGTCGAACTGCGCCTGGACGGCCGGATCGGTCCACGGGATCTCCCCGGAGTACAGCTTCGCCCAGTCCTTGGGGGCGAGGTACATCATCAGGTAGCTGACGTCGTACCACGGGTAGAAGCCGCCGCCGAGGGCCTGGCCGCCGGTGCCGTACGTCATCGGCGTGATGCCCGCCGCCTTGAGCTTGTCGCACGCGGTGAAGAGCTCGTCCCACGTGGTCGGGAACGTCGCGATGCCGGCCTTCGTGAACAGGTCCTTGTTGTAGAACCCGTTGTAGAACTGGAGGTCGAGCGGGACGACGAGGACGCCGTCGTCGGGGTTGAAGTTGATCGAGCTGTACTCGATCCCCTTCATCTTCTTGAGGTCCGCCATCGGCACGAGGTCGTTGAGCGGCTGGAGGTAGTCCTTGTACTTGAGGTCGAAGAGGCCGGTCCACTGGGTCGCGATGTCCGGCCCGGTCTTCGAGATCGCCGCGGCCTGGAGGAGGTCGAAGTAGTTGTCCGCCGGCTGGCTGACGACCTCGATCGTCACGCCGGGGTTCTTGGCCTCGAAGGCCTTCACGAGCGCGTCGGTGGCCTTGGCGTTCGCCTCGGTCCCGTAGTTGTGCCAGAGCGTGAGCTTGGCCGGCGCGAGCGTCGCGGCCGATGCGCCGGCCGAGGCAGCCGCCGACGCCGCCGCGCTCGCCGACGGGGCGGGCGACGCCCCGGAGCTGCACGCCTGCAGCGCGAAGCCCACGAGCAACAGCCCCACCATGGGGAGAGTCAGTCTCCGGTGCAGCACCTGTGACTCCTTTCCACCCTGCGTGCGACCCATCAGATGGCGCGCGAACGCCACGCTGCGGTCTGCGGCCTCTCCCGTGAGGACGGGCCGGGCCCCGGCTCGCGACCGCCCGGGCATCCCTGCGTGGCTCTCGACTCCACTCCGGGCCGGCCGACTCCTGACCCGACTCCCCGAGCCGCGCACGCCATGCACACTAACGCGAAGGCGAGACCCACGTCAATCCGAACACAAACGTTCACATGGCCCCTTCGGAACGCGCATCCGGACCGGCTCTCACGTCTCCCGGGCGGCCCGGCCGAGCCGCTGGGACGCGGCAACCGGGTCACCCGGGTCGAGCCAGGGGAAGGCGGCGGCCGGGCGGCCCCGGACCCCGGGGCGGAACCGGAAGATCCCGCCGGCGTGGGGCTCCCGCGCCTCGGACTCGGGGCCGAGCTCCTCGCGGGCGCTCGTCACGTAGAGGTCCGCCAGGTCCGGGCCGCCGAACGCGCACGAGGAGGGCTGGGAGACGGGCAGCTCGAGCCGGTCGAGGACGGTGCCGTCCGGGCTCACGTGGAGGACGCACGACCCGCCCCACACGGCCACCCAGAGGCCGTCATCCTCATCGATGGCCATGCCGTCAGGGACCGCGCCGGTCGGGAGGTCGAGACCTTCGAGCGACAGGAGCGTCGTGCCGGGCCCCAGGTCCCCGCTCGCCGGGTCGTACGGGTAGCGCGTCACCTCGCGGCGGGCCGAGTCGATGTAGGCGAGCGTCCGCCCGTCCGACGGCCACGCGAGCCCGTTGGGGATCGCGAGCCCAGCGAGCATCGTCGAGAGGCGGCCATCGGGATCGAGGCGCAGGAGGCTTCCGTGACCGTCCGCGCCGTCGAAGGCGATCCGCCCGACCCAGAGACGGCCCGCCGGGTCGCAGCGCCCGTCGTTGCAGCGCAGCCGGACCGGCGCGGGGCCGAACGTCACGAGCGTCTCGCACCCTCCGCCCTCCGGCTCGAGCGCGAGGATCCGGTCCGTCGTGGCGACGACGAGGCGGCCGTCGACCATGGGAGCGACGCAGCCGACCTCGGTCCCCAGCGCGACGGCACGGTCCGTCCCGGCGACCGGATCGAAGGCGTGGACGAGGCCGTCGAGGATGTCGACCCACCAGAGCACGCGACGGGCCACGTCCCAGAGCGGTCCTTCGCCGAGGATCGCCCGGGCGTCGAGGACCAGCTCCGGACCGCGCACGCTCACGCCGGACGATCCCGCGTCCTACTCGACCGTCTCGTCGCGGGCGTCCTCGTTGGGCGCCACCGACGCGAGGAGGAGGAGCGGCTCATCCCCGGGGACACGGATCGCGTGGCGGACCCCGCGCGGCGCGAACGCGAAGCACCCCGGGCCGACCTCGCGCTCGGACTCATCGCCGATGGCGAAGGCGGCCGTGCCCCTGAGCACGAGGAAGATCTCCTCGGCTCGCGGATGGTGGTGCTCGACCGTCGCGTAGCCGGGCGGCAAGCGGAGCAGCACGACGCGCATCCCCCCGGTCCCCACGAGGACGGAGCGCCACGGCGGCGGGCCCATCTCCGCCGCGAGCGCATCGAGGTCGACGAAGGGTCGATCGAGAGCCTCGCCGGGCTCGACGAAGGGCATCAGCGCGTCGCCTCGGCGGCGAGCGTGCAGGGCCCCACGGCTCGCGCCGGTCGGGGGGCGACGACGTGGAGGTGAGTCGCGAGCGCAGCCATCTCCGTCCGATGATGCCACGACCCACGGTCAGCGCACGGGGCCACGCGTCGCCCGAGGGGAGCTCGGACCGGCCCGCGCCGGGTCTCCGGCGGCGTGCACAAGCCGGACATCAAACGAACACCATTCCAGACACATCCAGAACCTATCCGACTTGACTGGGAACGTCGTCGTGATAGCCTGACCGCGAGCATCCGGCGCTGTCCGACTCTCGGCGCTCCACTCGTCGGCCTGAACGCCGGGCCGGCACCCGTGCCGGGTCCCGGCGCCACCGGGCGGGGCCGCCCCGCCGGACCATCATCGAGGAGGTATCCCCCGTGTCCACCGGCGAGATCATCCGTCTCCAGCGGCTCTTCGACGGCGGCGCGAACGCGGTGATCGTCGCCGTGGACCACGGGCTCTACAACGGGCCGCGGCCGGGGTTCGAGGACCTCGCGCCGGTCGTGAGCCGGCTCGGCGGCGCGGACGCGATCCTGCTGAGCCCGGGCATGGTCCCTCACGTCCGCTCCGCCTTCGAGCGGCGCGGGGCGCCGGCGATGATCCTCCGGCTCAACTGGGGCACGCAGTACGCGACGCAGTGGGGCTACCACGAGAGCCGGAGTGTCCCGATGATCTCCGCGGCCGGGGCCGTGGCGCTCGGCGCGGACATCGTCCTCGTGGGCATGTCGATCAAGACCGGCTCGGAGGCCGTCGACGCGGAGAACGTCGCGCAGGTGGCGGCATGCGTCGCGGAGAAGCGCGCGGCGGGCGTCCCGATCGTCGGCGAGGTCTACCCGGCCGGCCACGAGGACATCTCCCCCGAGGAGCGCCACGACCAGATCGCGATCGGGTGCCGCATCGTCGCCGAGATCGGGGTGGACCTCGTGAAGACGTTCCACACCGGCGACCGGTTCGCGGAGATCGTCCGCTCCACGCCGGTCCCGGTCCTCGCGCTCGGGGCGAAGAAGCTGCCCCGCGAGGTCGACGCGCTGGAGCTCGCCGCCACCGCCGTCCGCGACGGCGCGCGAGGGGTCGTGTTCGGGCGGAACGTCGTCGGCGCGCGGAGCCCCGAGCGCTTCCTCGAGGCGCTCCAGGAGGTGGTCAAGCAGGGCGCCGATCCGGCCGCCGCGGCCGAGAAGCACGGGCTCGCGTAGGCCGGTCGGGCACGCCATGCGCCTCATCGTCGGCCTCGACGTCGGGACCACCGCGGTCAAGGCCGGCCTCTTCTCGGAGGCCGGCGGGCTCCTCGCCGCAGCCGGCGAGGAATACCGGCTGGAGCATCCCGGGCCGGACCGCGCGGAGCTGGACGCCGAGACCTACTGGACCGCGTCGCGGTCGGCGATCCGCCGGATCCTCGCCGAGGCGGCGGCCGACCCGGCGGCCGTGGTCGCGATCGGGGTCTCCAGCCAGGGTGAGACCGTCACGCCCGTCGACGCCGACGGCCGGCCGGTTGGGCCCGCCCTCGTCTGGCTCGACAACCGCGCGCTCCCCGAGGCACGGGAGATCCGCGAGCGGTTCGGCGACGAGGCGGTCTACGACGCGACCGGCATCCCGAGCGTCTTCCCGACATGGACCGCGTGCAAGGTCCTCTGGCTGCGCCGCAACGAGCCGGAGCGCTTCGCGGCCGCGGCCCGGTTCCTCCTCGTGGAGGACCTCATCCTCCACCGGCTCACCGGACGGTTCGTCTCCGAGGGCGGCGTCTCTTGCACCTCGCTCCTCTACGACATCCGCGCCCGCGCCTGGTGGCCACCGATGCTCGAGGCCGTCGGGATCGGGCCGGAGCGACTCCCCGAGCTCATGGAGCCCGGCGACGTCGCCGGGTCGCTCTCCGCGTCGGCCGCGGCGGAGCTCGGCCTGCCCACGTC
>JBAWVU010000020.1:0-16088 GCA_037147135.1 Chloroflexota bacterium | reverse complement strand
AAGAAGAGCCGGGTGGTCCGGTCGGGCGCGGTGAGGATGTCGGATGGGCAGTCCCGGACGGCTCGACCGTGGACCCGGGACCGGCCCCCGGCGAGCCCGGCCCGGGGGAGGTGCCGCCCCCGTCGAGCACCGCGACGAGCGCCTGCCCGGCGGCCAGCGCCTCCGTGACCGCCGGATCGTCGAGGCCGAGCGCGTTCATCGCCGCTACCTGCGCCCGCACCTGCTCGGCCATCCGGATCCGCAAGGCCGGATCGTCCGGCGGCGACCCGGCAGCCTCGCGGGCGATCCGGGCGTAGGCTTCGAGGCTCGCGCGGAGCGCCGTCTCGTTGCGGACAGTCGCCGCCGCCGATGCCTCTCGGACCCGTTCCTCGAGCCGGCCGACCTCGGCGATCGCCCTGGCGTCCGTCCCGCCTGGCAGCAGGAGTGCCTCCGATGCGAGCCGGATCTCGTAGAGCGGGCCGCCAGGGCCCGATGCCGCCACCGCCGCTGTCCCAGCGATGAGCAGGAGGCCGGCGACCACGGGAGCCCAGAGCACGCGACGCGATCGGGCCGGGGCCGCGCGCCGCGGACCCGCCGATCGGGCAGCGAAGCTCCCGAGGACGGCGGCGCGGCTCTGCGCAGGCCGCGGGTCGGCCGCCAACGGGTCGAGAGCACGCGCGACATCACCGAGCAGCAAGCTGACGTCCGCGAGGTCCGCGGCATCCCAGGCGGCGTTCGGGTCGGACCCGTCGCCGGTGAGGCGACGTCGGGCGCGGTCGATGAGGCTCATCGGCCACTCACGGTCGTCGAGGCGGGCTCACCGAGGAATGCGCGGAGAGCCGCGAGAGCGCGATGCTGGAGGACGCGGACCGCGCCATTGCTGCGGTCCATCAGCACGGCGGTCTCGGCGGGTGACAGCTCGGCGAAGAAGCGCCAGACGAGGACATCGCGCTGGTCGGGCGGAAGCGCCCGGAGTGCCGCCCGGACCTGCGCGCATTCCTCGCCGCGCTCAGCCGCCGCGCAGGGGTCGTCGACGTCGGCCGGCGTCTCGGCAGCGTCGTCGAGCGGCAGCCCCGGATGGGCGGTCCGTCGATGGTCGATCACCGCGTTCCTCGCGATCCGGAAGATCCAGGCAGCGATGGGTGCGCCTCGAGGCCGATATCGCGGGAGGGCCTCGACGACCCGAAGGAAGACCCGCTGGAGCAGGTCCTCGGCAAGATCCGGATCGCCGACCTCGTGGCGCAGGTAGCGCCGGACGCGCGGTGCGAGCGCGTCGTAGAGGTCGGCGAACGCCCCGGAGTCCCCGGCCACGGCGGCCGGGACGAGGGCGTCGATCGCGGCATCGACTCGGGGATCGGCTCCCATCGGCTCCTGGACGTCACCTCTACTTTGGCCGGACTCGCCGGCACCGGCGACTCTGTCATCGGCGGTGCGAGGGCCGGGACCCACCGGCCACTCTCATGCGTTCGCATCGTTCGACCCCCCCGTCGTCCCGAGTGGGCCGGCTCGGGATCGTTCCCCTTCCTCGACGGGACATCTCGCGGACGTCCCGTCCACCTGCGCGCAGGTTCCGTGGCTATGCGCGCAGTGCACCCCCGCCGCGGGTCTGCCCGCCCCCGGTCCCGTCGTGGAGGCGATCGCGGATCGGCTCGCACGTGACGCCGTCGACGATGCAGCTGCCGTCGCGGGCCCGCGTCTGGTCCTGCGTCTTGGTCGCCGCGAGGGTCGCAGCGCCGGTCCCGTCGAAGGCGCCGACCGCACCGATGGCGAGTGTGGCTGCGATCGCGCTGACACCGAGCGCGATGGCAGCCCGGCTGCCGTGCCGGGAGAAGCCGATCCTGATCATCCTGAACACCTCGTTGGTCCCGGGCGGGCGGTGGAGCGGGTCTCCGTCGCGACACCCATCCCGTTCACCAGGGAGAAACGAACGAGGGGCCGGCCTGTTACGACGGTCCGCCGCCCACCGTCGAGTGTGTCGGGGAGGTCGGGCGCGTCAGTGCTCACCGGGAACAGGATCGGCCGGCTTGCCGATGCGGCCCTGCCGCGCCGCCGGGGCGCATCGGTGGGCGTCATGGTGCGGCAGGCTCGCTGGATGCCGGGTCTGCTCCTGTACCCGAGGCGGGCTCCGGCGTGGTCGTCGACGGTCCCGTCCGCTCTGTCAGCCACGCGCGCAGCGCCGTCACCGAGAAGACGTCGCTCTCGAGGTCCTTCACGGCCGTCTCCGGGGGCGTGTCGGCTGGAAGCGCGAAGGCCGCGAGGATCTCCGGCAGGCTCACGCCCGCGGTGGTCGCGACGGCGCCGATCGTCATCCAGCCCTTGATGTCGCCCGTGGCGCTGCCGCTCTCCACCGGGCCGCTGGCGGCCCCGGAACCAGGACCGCCTCCACCCCCGGCTCCAGCGCCGGCGGCGGTCCGGCCGGTCGTCTGCCATGCACCGGTGGCCATCGTGACGCCGATGGTCCCGGTGAACAGGGCGACGGTGAGGATGCCGAAGGCGATCGGCTTGATCCGCATGATCCGGACCTCCTGGTCAGCTGTCGATGTGGACGGACGTGACGTCCGCCGAGCGCCGGGGAAGGAACGAGATGGTCGGCAGGACAGGCAGGCCGGCGCGGAGCTCGAGCGCTCCGGAGCGCGGGCACGCCTCGACGCACTCGAGGCAGCCGATGCAGTCCTGGCTGGTGATGACGGTCGCGGTCGCGACCGGAAGGCCCATGGGGCACGCCGTGGTGCACACGCCGCACGAAGAACATGCGGCCTCCACGCGTTCCAGGCGGATCGGGCTGAACCGCGAGACGATGCCCGTCGCCGCGCCGAGCGGGCACGCATACCGGCACCAGGCGCGCTCGACGAAGAATGACGCGACGATGACGAGGACGAGCACGACGAGCCCGATCCCGACGGTCGCGCTCCCGATCTCGAGCAGTGCGTTCCACGGGTCCACGTCGCGGAAGACCATCACGCCGAACGCTGCGGCCCCGAGGACGGCCCACGCGAGCACGGCGTACTTGAGGAGGCGGAGGGGCCGGTCGAGGACCGCGAGGCGCGAGGCCCGTCGCTCCAGTGTCCTGACCGCTCGGCGTACCGGCGGGATGCGTCGCTGGACGAGATGGCTGAAGCCGGCGACGAGGTCCTGGATGAAGCCGAGCGGACACAGCCACCCGCAGAAGGCGCCGCGCGCGAAGAACGCGACGAGCAGGACGGCGAGCCCGAGGATGACGTTCGAGACGTGGACGTGGCTCACGAAGCTGCCCGTGGCGAGGAACGTCCCGATCGTCTCGATACCGCCGAAGGGGCAGAGCGCCTCGCCCGTCGTGACCGTGCCACCCGCGGCCCCGCCGGCGACGGCCAGCGTCCGTTCGACGACGACCGCGAGTACGACGAGCGTGACCGCGAGCTGGGTCGCTCGACGGAACCCCTGGACGCCGCGCAGCGCTGCGAGCCCGCGCCTGGGGCGGCGGATCGCGCCGAGGGCCGGCCGGGGAGTCCGGGCGGTGGTCTGGGACATCGTTCAGCTCTCTCCGTGTCGAGGCCGAGGCCGAGGCCGACGGATCGATCCGCGGCCCCGGCCTCGGGTGGTCGTCTCAGCGGGCGAGCTGCCGGTCGAACGCGCGGAGGTGGGCGGTCGAGGCCGTGCGGAGGTTCGTGTAGACCTGCCGGACGTCCGTCTGCGTGACGCGGGCGATGGCCGCGTCGAGCTTCGCGATGTCGTCGAGCTCGACCGTCCGGCCCACGCCGAATGCGGCGAGCTCGTTCGACGAACCGGCCGCGAGCATCTTGTCGTAGAGGGCCTGGGCGGCCGACGACGCGAACGAGCCCTCGGCCCGCCCGGCCGTCGGATCGGCGATCCCGTACCGCGAGAGGAGCGTCCGGACCGCAGCGAGATGGCTCGCCTCGGCGGCCGCGATGTTGTCCCAGACCGGTGACGGGTACCGGGCCGCGAAGGCGCGGTACAGGTCGCGGGCGACCTTCTCCTCCTCGGCCATCGACCGGAGGTCGGCGGCCTGAATCGCCGTGAGCGGGGTGGTCGCGACGACGGTGGCGGTGCACGTGGCGCACGTGCCGGTCCCGCCGAGTGCCTGCGGCCCGGCGGCCGCGACCGTGGCCGGCCCGGCCGCGCCGACCGCGATGGAGAAGGCGAGTGCCGCGGCGCCCGCGCCGATGAGGGGGAGGCTGAGCTTCTTCACGTTCCGTATCTCCGGGTGACCCGCCCGGGCCGGCCCCTGCGGGCCACCGGTCGTTCAGGTCGAGGCCGATGGTCGGTGACGGGCGTGGAGCCCCGATGAAGGCCGTGTGGAGAGCGGGTGAAGGGTGTGTGGTGGCGCACCTGCGATGGGGAGGCCTGCGCCGGCGGCCAGCTCGGCGATGATGGCCGAGACGATCAGCCGCCCCTGCGGAGGAGCCCACGGCCCGCTATCGCGTCCTCGCATGGCGCGACGTCCCGACCCAGGTGGAGGCACCCAACGAGACCGAGCAGGGCGGGACCGCGGACGAGGTGGCCGACGCCATCGTGGTCGAGCTCGCCGCTCGTTGGGGCAGGACGCCGGAGGGCCGTCGCCTGATGTCCGGTTCCGACGCCGGGGAGGTCGATCCCGCCTGGTCCACATCGGGGCGCACCGCGGTGCCCGGATCGGGACGTCGCTCGACCCCGTGATCGCGCAGCGCGCCTTCGGGGTCTACCTCCGCATCGGCGGTGCGCGCCTGACGCCGTTCGCCTGAGCACCTGCTGGACGACCGGCGGCCTCTTCGGGCGGCCGCGACCCGTTCTCCGGCCGAGCCACGAGCGGATGTCGGCCTACTGCACCTTCTGAGTCGAGACGGACGTCGCGCACAGGTTGATCGCATCGGCGCTCACGGCACTGCCATAGATCTTCCAGGGCGGGGGTCCGCCCGGGAGCTGGAGCATGTCCGCGCACGTCGGCGTGCTTCCGTAGAAGGTCTCCGACTGAAGGGTCTTGCCGGTCCGGGCGATGACGACCCGAACGGTCTGAGCCCACCTGTTCGTAAGGACCTCGCCCGTCGTGCCGTCGCTCGTCTTCTGGTACGTCCCGCACGATGCGACCCCCACGCTCTGCGGGGCGCCGACGCAGACGACGAGCTGGAGGGGGCTGGGCCATGACTGATCGACCCACTTGAGGTTGACGGAGTACTCGGGGTCCGTCTTGTTGACGGGGTTCGTGGTGATCTCATCCACCACGACGAGCGGGTGGACGGTGCCAGCGTATTCGGCTGCCTGGACGATGAGTGTCCCCCTGCAGGCGCCCCTGATGTCGGCCACCGAAGGCGTGGACGACGGATTCGGCGATGGCGAGGGCGTCGGGCTTGCTCCCGGGCCGGCGTCGCCCGTCCGCGTGCATGCCGCTGCGACCGCGACCACCGCGGGTGCCACGTACTTGCTGTTGTACGACTTGAGGGACGCGACCGAGTAGGGCGGGGTCGCGTGCTTGCCCAGGGCGACCGCCGTCTGCATCAGCCGCGACGAGTACGTGGACTGCACCGACGTCAGTTTCCGGTAGGCGACGATGCAGGCGTCAGCGTTGGTCCAGCTGTTGGTCGCGCGAGCCGCGAGGTCTGGGATGGTTGAGCCTGCCGTCAGGACCAGCGCGAATGTCAGCGCAAGGACGAATACCCAGCGAGTCATGGAGCGCCCCTTCTGCCCTGCTTGGCGAGTTCCCAGCAAGAGAACCGCGCTTGGGACGCTCGGCGCGGCGCTGGGGCCGCAGCGCACTCGACCGTGCTCTCAACCGGTACAGCCGTCGAGGGTCATTCGGCCCGACTGTGATTCGGCCCGTCCGCCTACCTGCCGATGAACCGGTAGCCCAATCCCCGCTCGGTGCGGATGAAGATCGGGTGCTCCGGGTCGTCGCCGAGCTTCTCCCGGAGTCGGCGGATGTAGACCCGCAGGTAGTCCACCTCGTCGACGTACTCGCGCCCCCAGACCTTGGCGAGCAGCGTCGCGTGGGGCAGGACATACCCGGCGTTGCGGACGAGGTGGTAGAGGAGCTTGTACTCGGTGGGCGTGAGGTCGAGCCGGTGCCCGTCTAGCCGGGCGACCTGGTGGCCGAAGTCGACCTCGAGGCCGTGTGAGCGGAAGGACGGCGCCCGGCTCGTCGGTGCGGGCATCTCGTGCCGCCTGACGACCGCTCGCACCCGGGCCATGAGCTCGAGATGGTTGAAGGGCTTGGTCACGTAGTCGTCCGCGCCCAGCTCGAGGCCCTTCACCTTGTCGAGGGCGTCGTCGCGCGCCGTCAGCATGATGACCGGCACGTCGGAGAAGGCCCGGATCTCCTTGAGGACGGCGAACCCGTCCATGTCCGGCAGCCCGACGTCGAGCAGCACCATGTCCGGCAGCTCGCGCTCCACCGCGTCGAGGGCTGCCTCGCCGGTCCCGGCGCCGATGACGTCGGTGTCGCGCCACTGGAGCGCGAATCCGAGACGGACGGACTCGACGACGTCGGGCTCGTCGTCGACGACGAGGATCTTCACGCTTCGTGCACGCTGGGGGTCTTCACACGTCGTCGCCCTGGGCCGGCTCCGCCGGGACGGCCAGCGTGAAGATGGCGCCTTCGCCGAACGTCCCGCCGACCTCGATGTCCCCGCCGTGCGCCTGCGCGATCGCGAGTGCGATCGGGAGGCCGAGGCCCGTGCCGCGCCGCCCGTGCCGACGATCGGTCTGGCCCACGAAGAAGCGTTCGAAGAGCCGGGCGTGGTCGGCGTCGGGGATCCCGGGGCCGGTGTCGCTCACCGTCCAGCGGACGATCGTCCCATCGCTCGACACGTGGAGGCCGATCGCTGCGCCCTCCGCGGAGAACTTCTGGGCGTTCGAGAGGAGGTTGATGAGCGCCTGCTCGAGCCGGGGTCGATCGGCGTACACCGGCACCGCGTGGGCGGGCGCCGAGAGGTCGATGCGCTGGCCCGCGTCGTGCACGAGCGCGCCGATCGCCGACGCCGCGTCCCGCGCGAGCACGGCAGCGTCGAACGTCCTGCGCTGAAGGGCGATCCGGCCCTGCCGGAACCGCGCGAGGTCGAGGATGTCGGCGATGAGCCGCTGCATCCGGTCGGCGTTGCGGCCGACCGTCTCGAGGAGGACGCGGCGCTGCTCGTCGGTGGGCTCCGACGATGGGTCGAGGAGCAACCCCACCGATGTCCGGACCGCCGTGAGCGGCGTCCGGAGCTCGTGCGACATCGTCGCCAGGAGGTCGGAGCGCAGCTGCTCGAGCTCATCGAGGCGCGAGCCGAGGTCGGGGGACGCGGCCGTCGCCGCGAGGTGGGCTTCGCCGAGGCTCGTCCGCACGCGCATGGGCTCCGGGCCGTCGGCGCTCGCGATCCGCACGAGCCCCAGGCGCTCGAGCTCCCCGAGGAGCTCCGCAGGCAGCCCCGGCCGGGGATCGAGACCAAGCTCGCGCAGCCGCGCGGCGAGACGCTCGGGGGTGGTGCCGCCGTCCACGAGCGCGAGGGCGGCAGGCACGAGCGGCGCGAGCGGAGAAGGATCCTCGCGGACCTCGGCTTCCATCACGGGATCCGAGGATACCCCGTTCAGGCCACGGCGGCGGGCTCCCGCTCCTCGGCCCGGTCGCGGCCGAGCTCATCGGCGATCTCGAGGACGACACAGGCGGCCCATGCGTCGGAGACTCCGCGGTGGTCCTTGCCGGCCTCCACGTCGTACGAGCACATGCACGGGCCGTCGGCGACGCAGCCGGCGCAGCAGAAGGGCAGCCCGACGTGGAAGACCGGGTTCCCTGCGATGAGCAGGTCGCAGGTGACACAGACGAACGGGTACGGCGTGGATGCGGAAGGCGACATGCTGATCCTCAGGCTGGCAGCGGCACTGCGGGCTCGGATGCCCGCCGCGACGTCGAGAGTGGCGGATGCCACGTCGCAGACCGTAGGACCGCCACATGGACCGGCCGGGAAACCCGCGTGAACGGCCCGTGAACGACCGTTCACCCTGTGTTCATGGACGTTCCGGTCGTCGTTTCTGCGGCTGCCCGAACGTGGAGACCGGCGCTTCTGCCTTCCCACGTCGAGGCCGTCCACATGCTCGTCGAAGAGATCCTTGCCGCTCCCCCGCGCACCCCGCGCACCCCGCGCGCGACCCTCGCGACCGTCCCGGGCACCACGGTCCCCGATGCTCGGCCCCCGCGCTCGCCGGGTGCATCCGCCCTGCGTGCCGCGCACGACCAGTTCGATCGTGCCTCGGAGCACCTCGGGCTCGAGCCGTGGCTCCGCGCCATGCTCCGAGTGCCGCAGCGGGAGTTCACGTTCACGTTCCCGGTCGCGATGGACGACGGCACGGTCGAGATGTTCCGTGGCTACCGCGTCCAGCACAACCTCGCGCGGGGCCCCGTGAAGGGCGGCCTGCGCTTCCATCCGTCGACCGATGCCGACGAGGTGCGGGCGCTCGCCATGTGGATGACGTGGAAGTGCGCGCTGGTTGAGGTCCCCTTCGGCGGCGCGAAGGGCGGAGTGACGTGCGACCCGAGCACGATGAGCCGGCGTGAGCTCCAGGCGGTCACACGGCGCTTCGCGACCGAGCTCCAGGTGGTCGTCGGGCCGGACTCCGACATCCCCGCCCCCGACGTGGGGACCAACGCGATGACGATGGCGTGGATCGTCGACACGATCTCGATGCATCGCGGCTACTCGGTGCCCGGCGTCGTGACGGGCAAGCCACTGGCTCTCGGCGGCTCGCAGGGTCGCGCCGACGCGACCGGCCAGGGCGTCGTCTACTGCGTCGAGGACGCCTGCCGTCGGATCGGCCTTCCCCTCGACGGTGCACGCGTGGCGGTCCAGGGCTTCGGGAACGTGGGCGAGGCGAGTGCGCGGCTGCTCGACGCGGCCGGCGCGCGGATCGTCGTCGCGTCGGACGCCGGCGGGGGCGTCTACCGGAGCGAAGGGCTCGACCTCGCCATGCTCCGGCGCTGCATCGCCGAGCACGGGACGATCGCCGGGGCGCCGGGAACGGTCCCGATCTCGAACGAGAAGATGTTCGGGCTCGACGTCGACATCCTCGTCCTCGCTGCCCTGGAGGGCCAGATCACCGCGGAGAACGCCGGCGTCGTGCGTGCCCGGATCCTCGCCGAAGGGGCGAACGGACCCGTGACCCCCGACGCCGACCCGATCCTCCGGCAGAACGGGGTGCTCGTCATCCCGGACATCCTCTGCAACGCCGGCGGCGTCATCGTGAGCTACTTCGAGTGGGTCCAGAACCGCGAGGCGCTCTTCTGGACGCTCGACGAGATCAACGGTCGGCTGCGACGGATCATCCTCCGGGCGAGCGATGCGGTCTGGGACCGGGCCGCAGCCGATGGCATCGATCCGCGTCTCGCCGCGCATTCGATCGCGGTCGAGCGCGTCGCCGAGGCGACCGCCCTGCGCGGGATCTACCCCTGACGACACGCTGCACGCGGCCCCGCCTCACCCGCGGGCCGCGTGCGGCCCTCACCCCCGGCGGGGGCTATCCTCGTCCGGATGGATCGACCCGCCCGCCCTCTCCTCCGGTTCGTCGGCCATTCGACCATCCTCGTCGACATGGACGGCTCGCGGCTCCTCACGGACCCGCTGCTCCACGGTCGGGTCGGCCCGATCGCGCGGCACCGCGCCACGCCGGACGCGGCCATCGCGTCGGCGATCGACGCGGTGCTCATCAGCCACCTCCACCTCGACCATCTCGACTTCCGGTCGCTCGAGCTGCTCGGCCGCGAGACGCGGATCCTCGTCCCCGAGGGCTCCGAGCGCTTCATGACGAAGCACGGCTTCCACGACCTGCGCGAGATGGCGCCCGGCGAGACAGAGACCATCGGCGCGATCCGCGTCACGGCCGTGCCCGCGTTGCACAGCGGATTCAGGCCGCCGTTCGGCCCGCGGGCGATCCCGATCGGCTACATCGTCGAGGGGACGCGCCGGATCTACTTCGCGGGGGACACGGGGATCTTCAAGGCGATGGCCGACTTCGCGGAGCCCCACCTCGACGTGGCGCTCCTCCCGGTCTGGGGGTGGGGTCCCCGGCTCAGCCAGGGACACCTCCACCCGGCGGCCGCTGCGCTCGCGCTCCAGTACCTGCGGCCGACGGCGGCGGTCCCGATCCACTGGGGGACGATCTGGCCGCTCGCGCCCGGGCTCTTCTTCCCGAGCCGCTTCCACGACCCGCCGCACGAGTTCGCCGAGCATGCGGCCAAGCTTGCGCCCGAAGTCCGCGTCCTCGTGACGATGCCGGGCGACGCCGTCGCGTTCCCGTAGGCGGGGCCTACAGGACGCAGACCGCCACCCATTCGCCGTCGATCTCGCGCATCGCCACCCTGCCCATCCGTCCGTCGGGAAGACGGCACGGGTAGTCCGTCATCGAATGGGGGTTCAGGACCCGGTCGATCACCACCTCGATGTGCTCGAGCCCGATCGGACCCCGGTCGGCCCAGTCCCCCTGCGCCTCCTGGGACTGCCGCGCGGCCTCGATCGAGGCGGCGGTCTCCCGCTGGATGAGCGCGAGGGCGTCGTCCGGGTGGAGCCCACTGGTCACCTGTATCACCTCTGTCTTCCGGTCGGCCCCAGCGCTCAGATGCCCCACCCAAGTCTGACGCTAGGGCCATTAGTCACTTGAGTATGTGACATCTGTCAAGTCGCGGGCGGCTCAGCCTGTCGCTCAGACCGTCACCGCGCCGGCTCTGGTAGCCTCTTCCCTGAAGGGGTGCGCACGACGCGGGACAAGCCGCGCGCCCGACCCGCCCCACGAGATCCCGGAGGGACCGACGCACCGATGACCATCCCGAGCAGCACCACCCGACCGATCCAGCGGGTCGACACGGGATCCGCGACCTTCGCCGGCTGGCTCACCCAGTCGTTCGTCTGGATGTTCCTCGCGCTCCTGCTCACGGGCGTCGTCGGCTGGTTCACGCTGAGCAACCAGGCGATCCTCGACAAGCTGGGCGGCGCGTACCTGCTCATCATCATCGTCCAGTTCGTCGTCGGGTTCGGCCTGGGACTGGCGATCACCCGGATCAGCGCGACGCTCGCCACGCTCCTCTTCTTCGTCTACGCGGCGACGATGGGAGTGACGATCGGCCTGATCATCTACTGGGCCGGCTACTCGACGACGACCGTGGTCTCCGCGGCGCTGGCGGCCGGCGGGATGTTCGGCGGGGCTGCGATCTACGGCCTCGTGACGAAGCGCAATCTCGCGACGATGGCGGGCTACCTCGTCATGGCCCTCATCGGGATCATCATCGCGTCGCTGGTGAACATCTTCATCGGCTGGCAGATGCTCAACTTCGTCATCTCCGTCGCGGGAGTCATCATCTTCACCGGCCTCACCGCGTATACGGTCCAGCAGATCGCGACGGGCCGCCTGGCGGCGTGGCTGGGACCGGACAAGGGCGCGATCTACGGCGCCTTCCAGCTCTACCTCAACGCGATCAACCTCTTCATCTTCCTGCTGCGGATCTTCGGCGGCAGCCGCTGATCGCCGGCGTCGGCGGCGCGGGCCGCGATCAGGGGGCGACCGGTCGTTCCCGTCGGATGGCGCCCACCGCGAGCTTGAGCGTGTCGGGCAGCTCCGGGAGGCGCAGCAGGAGCGAGAACGCCGCGTAGGCCGCGATCCCGGCCGTGCCCGCGACGAGGACCTGGACGAGCGCGGCGATCTTCCCCGCGTCGAAGCCGGCGGCGAAGAGCGCCCGTTCCGTGAGCCACGCGACACCCGTCGCGCCGGCCGCCGTCAGGACGAAGGCGCCCGTTCCACGGGCGAGCGCCGCGACGTCCACGTCGCGCGTGGCGACAAGCACCGCGCCGAGCAGGATCACCGTCTCCGCCCACGCCCCGATCGAGAACGCCACCGCGATCCCGGGGAGGCCCCACGGCCCGACGAGCGCCGCCCCGATGACGACGGTGATCGCGAGCTCGATCGTCCCCGAGACGACCGGCGCCCACGTCCCGCCGCGCGCATAGACGGCCCGCGCGAGGAGCACGTTCAGTCCGTCCGCCGCGAGCCCGGGCAGGAGGTAGAGGAGCGCGTCGGATGTGAGCGCCACCGCCCGCGCGTCGAACCGGCCGTAGTTGAAGAGGATCGTCACGAGCTCCGTCCGCAGGACGATCGCGAAACCGGTGAGCGGGAGCATGACGAAGAGCATGAGTCGCACCGTCTTCACGAGGAGCGATGCGTAGTCGGCCGACTCCCCGCGGGCGAACCGGGCGGTGAGCGCCGGGAGCGCGACGATCCCGAGCGGGACGCCGATCGTGCCGACCGGGATCAGGTAGACGGTGTACGCGATGGCGAAGGCGGCGACCGACCCGGCGGCGAGGCTCGATGCGAGCGTCGTCGCGACGATGAGCTGGAGCTGTCCGACGCCGAGGCCGAACGCTCGCGGCAGGAGCAGGACCGCGGCCTCGCGTTCCTCCGGTTCGCGGAGCGTCACCCGGCGTGTGAACCGGAAGCCCGCGCGGCGCAGCGGCACGATCTGGACGAGGAGGAACGCCGCGGCGCCGAGCACCACTCCCACCGCGAGCCCGTGCACGCCGATGAACGGCGGGAGGAGGATCGCGGCCGCGATCGTCACGACGTTGTACGCGACCGGCGCGGCCATCGACGCGGCGAACCGACCTGTCGCGTTCAGGACGCTCGTCACCACGGCACCGACCGCGAGGAGGAGCGGACCGATGGCCATGATGCGGGTGAGCTCGATCGTGAGCGCGGTCCGCTCGGGGCCGAAGCCCGGCGCGAGGAGCGGGACCAGGGCGGGTGCGCCCACGAGGAGGACGATCCCGAAGAGCGCCGACGCGATCGCCACGAGGATGGAGACGGACGACGCGATCCGCCATGCCTGCGCGGTCCGGCCGGTGGCGAGGAGCGCGGCGATCGGCGGGACGAGGGCGGCGGCGAGCGCCCCGGTCGCGACGAGGTTGAAGACGAGGTCGGGGAAGCGGAACGCCGCGTAGAAGGCGTCGAGCTGGGGCCCCGCACCGAAGGTCGTGCCGATGACGACGACGCGCAACCAGCCGAGCGCCCGCGCGAGTCCATAGCCCCCGAGGACGACGATCCCCGCTCGCGCGAGCGACCGTCCGCCGTCAGCCGCCACGGGCGCGCCCATCGGCCGACTGTAGCACCCCGCATCGCCCGGGCAGCGATCGCCATGCGGACCGGACCCCGTCCGCGGGGCTCGTTTCGCATCGGGGGTACGATTGGGCGAAGGGGGTCCGGATCACGCCGTCTCGACGTCTCGACGTCGCGCTGCGATGATGCACCGATCCCAGCCGGATCCACCGGCACCTCTCGAGGCCATCCCGCATGACACGTTCCGCGACGGAGGTCCTCCGCGTTTCGCAGGCGACCCGCCGCCGCCGGCTGTCGCCGGCTCTCGCCGCCGCGCTCTCGTTCGTGCTGCCCGGGCTCGGGCAGGCGTACGCGGGACAGCGTGGTCGCGCGTTCGCGTGGGCAGTCCCGACCCTGGCCGTGGTGGCCCTCGTCGTCGGGCTGCTCGTGGTCAACCGCGACCTCGGGTACGTGGCCGGCATCCTCATCCAGCCCGGATCGCTCGCCATCGCCGTGGTGGTGGACCTCGCATTCCTCGTCTACCGCGTCGCCGCCATCGTGGACGCGTACCGGGTCGCCGCCCGAGCGATGCCCCGCGTGGCGGGGGCGGCGTCGAAGGGGATCCGCGTGGGGCTCGCCGCGACCGCGGCCCTCCTGGTGGTGACGATCACCGCGCAGGGCCTCGTCGCGTGGGTGGGCTGGAACGCGTATGACCTCGTCTCCGGCGTCTTCGGGTCGGGGAGCGCGAACGCGCCCGACTGGGGCGACGGGGGAGCCGCCCTTGCGGAGGGTGGAGCGCCGACCGACGTGGCCGAGCAGGATGCCGTCTCCTCTCCGGGCGCCGCCGCGTCGCCCGGCAGCGGCGCGACTCTGCCAACGGACGGCGTGACGTCCGGCGGCACGATCGTGTGGACGCCGCAGCCCGGCGGCACGGCGTCGCCTGCCGGGAGCCCCTCGGGCGCGACCCCGTCACCGACCGCCACGGATGCCGGAGTGCCGTACTGGGCGGAGGACGGCCGCCTGGACCTGCTCGTCCTCGGGGGGGACGCCGGGCCGGGCCGCGACGGCCTTCGTACGGATTCGATGATGGTCGTGAGCGTCGACGTCGCCTCGGGGCGGGCCGCGATCTTCGGCTTCCCGCGGAACCTCGTGAACGTCCCGCTGCCGCCGCGCATCGCGAAGGCCTACAAGTGCCACTGCTTCCCGGAGATGCTCAGCGGCTACTTCCGGTGGGCGCAGACCCACCCCGACCTCTTCAGCGGATCGAAGACGACGCGCGGCTACCGCGCGGTCGCGGAGCTGTTCGGCTACCTGACCGGCCGGACGATCGACGGCGTGGCGGCCGCCGACCTCAACGGCTTCATCCGACTCGTGGATGCCCTCGGCGGCCTCCGGATCGACGTGCCGTACCGGATCTACGACCGGAACTACCCCAAGGAGGACGGGTCGGGGACCATGGTCCTCGAGATCCAGCCCGGCCTCCAGACGCTCTCGGGGTCGACGGCCCTCGCCTTCGCCCGCACGCGGCACCAGGACTCGGACTACGGCCGGATGAACCGCCAGCAGCTCGTCCTCGTCGCCCTCCGCAAGCAGCTGAACCCGTGCGCGATGATCCCGCGGCTTCCCGACCTCGTGAAGGTCGCGAAGGAGTCGCTCTGGACGAACATCCCGTCGTCGCAGCTGCCGTCGCTCCTTGCGCTCGCCGAGCAGATGGACCTGAAGCGGATCACCCGCGTCGCGTTCACGCCGTCGAAGTACGCGGAGTTCGTCACGGCGGACGAGGTGACCCGCATCCGCGCCGTGATCCGCGACGTGTTCAAGGGCGCACCGCCGGCGCCCGCTCCGGACGACGGGGGCGGCTTCTTCCACTGCTGAGGCCCGTCCTCCGTGCCCGACGGTTGTCGCCACTTGGGGACCAGTGGCACTTGCGCGGCTTCGATCCCAGGATGACAATCGATTGTCCAGAACGGAAGGAGTGGCTCGATGATCGACGCGACTCCCACCTCGGCGGCGTCCCTCGCCAACCGTCTGGAGCGCCGCCTCGATGTCGTGCATGGGCGCGACCGCATCTCCGCCGAGTTCCACCGCCTCGCGATCGACGTGGTAGGCCGCGCCGAGCACGACGAGCTGGACCCGGCCGCCAAGGCACTGCTCCATCACGCCATGGAGCGCGCCATCCTCCGCACCGAGATCGACGTCGCCGACCGGTTCATCCGCGAGCTTGCCGACGCCCTCGCGGAGACGCCGGACGACCTCTTCGATCGACTCGCGCGGGCCGAGATCCGGCGGGACCTCGGACTCGACTGACGGTTCCGGCGGGCGATCGCCGGGAGCGGGGCGCGCCGTGCGCGCGGTCGCGCACGGCGCGCCCCGCTATGCGCGGTCGCGGAGGTCCACGGAGAAGTCGACGAATCCTCGGAGGAGCGTGAGCGCCTCGCCCCAGCCCTCGAGCGCCTCCGCCCAGGCGTCGAGGCCGCCGGCCCGGTCGATGGGGAAGGGCCCGTCGCTCAGGAGGAGCCGCGTCCCGGAGCCCTCGGCCTCCAGGAGGATCGTCACCTGCGTGACGATCGATTCCTCCGCGTCCCACGGCCACCGGAACGCGAACCGCGCGGGCACGAGGAGGTCCGTCACCTCCCACCAGACCTGCTCGCGCGGCCAGACGAGCGTGCTCCGCGCTCCGACCGCGAGCGATCCGTCGACCCGATGGGGGAACCAGCGGACGAGCTCCTCCGGGTCCGTCCAGCAGCGCTGGACCCGCTCCGGCGACGCGCTGAAGCGACGCTCGATCGCCACGGTCCTGAGCATCTGCGTGCCCCGCGGCAGCGTCGAGCCGCTCGCCACCCCTTCGTCGGCGCCCGCGTCGGGAGGTCGTTCGTGCTCGGTCGTCATCGGTCGTCCTCGTCGGTTCATCGTCGTCATCGTGAGGCCGAGCCTACCACCGGCGGCGGGGTGTGCCGCGGGTGTCGGGGCGCAGGGCGTCAGCCTTCCTCGGCGTGCTCGGCGGCGAGGCTGACGGTGAAGGCGGCTCCGCGGTCCGGCGCCTGCGGCTCGAGCACGAGGTCGCCGCCCATCGCCAGGCAGAGGGCCCGCGA
>JBAWVU010000019.1:0-17085 GCA_037147135.1 Chloroflexota bacterium | reverse complement strand
GGTTTCCGCAACCCGCAGGGCCTTTCGTTTTCAAGACAGGGGTTGTACTTTGCGCAACGGCTGTCGTCTGGCTGCCAACAGTATCGGGAAGATGTCTTCTGGCTGCTTGCCGGTAATCTTGAGATAGAGGGCGTCCGAGCACATATCAACCTGGTCATTCCAGGCGACTTCGCCGCTTGATCCGACGTGTACCTTGCAAAACTAAGGTATGTCGTCCTCGCGGTCGGCGCCGTGAGACTCGCGGGGGCGTTGGGCCTGCTCCCGGGTGGCGGGTGGACGACGCTCGCCATCGGCGTCGCGTTCCTCGGGCTCGCCGGCTACCGGGCACGGCAGGGGCGCGGGTGGCGGCCGCTCGCGATCATCGGCGCGGTCCTCGGCGTCCTCGGCGGCGTCCAGGCGCTCGGCGGCGTCGTCGCCGGCTTCCCGACGCTCGGCGAGCTCGTGCTCCCGGCGCTGCTCGTGGGTGCCGGCGCGATCGTCCTCGCGAGGTCGACGCGGCGCGGATAGCCCCGCCCGACGCAACGCGGTGCCGCGCCCGACGCACCGCGGTGCCGCGATGGCGGCGTGCTACCGGGCGGCCGCCCCGATCGAGACGAGCGCGGTCGCCAGGGCGTCGGCGAGGCCCGCCGCGATCCGCCCGAGCTCGTCGTGCGTGACGACGAGCGGTGGCCCGAGGAGGATCGTGTCGCCGTTCGTCCCGTCGGCGTTGCCGGTCCCCGAGTAGAGGAGGAGCCCTCGCTCGCGTGCCGCCCCCACGATCGCCTCCGTGAGCCTCATCGACCGCGGGAACGGAGTCCGCGTCTCACGGTCCGCGACGAGCTCGACGCCCACGAGGAGCCCCCGCCCGCGGATGTCGCCGACGTGCGGATGGTCCCCGAGGCGATCCCGGAGGAGCGACCGCAACAGCTGACCCTTGACGGCGCTCGCCTCCACGAGCCGCTCCTCGCGGAGGATCCGCAGGACCTCGCGCCCGACCGTCGCGCCGCCGATGGAGTGGCTGAACGTGAACCCGTGGACGAAGCTGCCGCCCTCCATGACGGTGCGGTGGACGCGGTCGCTCGCGGCGACGAACCCGAACGGCCAGTAGCCCGACGTCGCGCCCTTCGCCGCGACGAGGATGTCCGGCCGCACGCCCCAGTGGTCCATCCCGAACCAGGCACCCGTCCGCCCGAACCCGGTCATCACCTCGTCGGCGATGAGCAGGACCCCGTGACGGCGGCAGACGTCCGCGATCGCGGTCCAGTAGCCGTCCGGCGGGACCACGGCGCCGAGCGTCGCCCCCACGATCGGCTCCGCGACGAACGCGGCGACGGCGCCGGGGCCGGCCTCGAGGATCCTCCGCTCGAGCTCGAGGGCGAGCGCGATCGGGTCCCCGAGGGCGTTCGACCCCCCGTCGTCGGCGCGGTACGGGTACGCGGCGGAGACGTGCGGGAACCGGCCGAGCCAGGCCTCGTAGGGACGGCGCAACGGCCGGCGGCCGGAAAGGTCGAGTGCGCCGATGGTGTTGCCGTGGTAGCTCCCCCACCGCGCGATGACCGTCCACCGCCCGGTCTCGCCGCGTGCGAGGTGGTAGGCGCGGGCGAGCTTGACCGCCGTCTCGATCGCCTCGGAGCCACCGCTCACCGGGTAGATCGAGGCCGGCCCATCGACCGGGAGGAGCGGCCCGAGCTCCGCCGCGTACGACTCGAGCGCTTCGGACGTGAACATCGTCCCGTGCGCGTACGCGATGCGCCCGAGCTGCTCCCCGAGCGCCGCCGTGATCTCCCGGCGACCGTGGCCGACGCCGACGACGACCGCCCCGCCCGCGGCATCGAGGTATGCGCGGCCGGACGAGTCCCAGATCGTGCTCCCCTCGCCGCGCACGGCGATGGGGAGTGTCCGCCCCGGGGCACGGGTGAAGACGCGACCGGCGACCGGCGCGGGCTCGGCTTCCATGCTCATCGGTCGAGTCTACGTCGGGGCGCTCCCCTGCTGCAGGCGCGCCGGCGGCCCGGGCGCCGCGAGGCCCGTGTATCATCCGGCGCCAGCGGCCGCGGTCGAGGCGCGACCCGGCCACCGCGGGGTCGGCATGGCGCCGGCGCATCGGCAGGGGGTGGTGACATGGACGGGCCGGGCGCGGGCGGCCGCACGGGCGTGTCGGACCTGGAGTACGTCCTCTCTACGGGCGAGGCCGGCGCGTCGCGGCTTGAGCTGCTCGAGTCGCTCTACGGCCCCGCGACCGAGGCACTCCTCGGCGAGCTCATCCGGCCCGGCGCCTCCGTCGTCGACGTCGGGTGCGGGATCGGCACCGTCGTCGCCTGGCTCTGCGGTGCGGTGGGTCCGGCCGGGTCCGTCGTCGGGCTCGACATCAGCGCCGACCAGCTCGCGGTCGCCTCTGCGTCGGCGGCGGAGCGCGGTCTCGCCAATGTCCGGTTCGTCGAGGCCGACGCGTACGCGACGGGCCTCCCGCGCGCGTCGTTCGACCTCGTCTGCTGCAGGTCGCTCCTCTCGCACCTCGAGGATCCCGCTGCCGCCGTGCGCGAGATGGCCGCACTGGTCCGGCCCGGCGGCGTCCTCCTGTGCGAGGACATCGACATGGCGACGATCCACGCCGACCCGCCGTCCGCCACGCTCGATCGCGTGACCGAGCTCTTCTTCGCGCTTGGGCGCGTGCATCGGTGCGACTACCGTGTGGGATCGCGTCTCGCGGATCTCGAGACCGGGGCCGGCCTCGCCGCCCCGGCGTCCCGCGCCGACCAGCCGACGCTCCGGACCGGCGAGGGCAAACGGTATTGGGAGTACACCTTCGTCGAGGTCGCGCCGGCGATGATCCGGGCGGGCGTGACGACCCCCGACGAGGTGGGCGCGCTCGCCGCCGACCTGGCGCGGATCGGGACGGACGCGACGACGGCGATCGCGCAGCCGCAGCGGACACAGGCCTGGGCGACGAAGCCTGCATGACGGGTCGCACGGGCGCGCCCGCAGGAGCCGCCATGCGGGTCCGCGCCCTGGCCGCGGACAGGGCGGCGCCGAGGGATCAAGAAGCGTTCCGGCCCGCCCGGACGCGCCGGACGGCCTAGATGCGGCCGCGCGGCACGGTCCGCCAGTACGTCTTGTTGAACACGATCTTGCCGAGGTGCCAGACCCTGTTCGGCTTGGGGGGCTTGGGCGGGTGGTCGTAGTCGAACTGGAGGAGCGTGCCCTTGCCGTCGCCCACCTCGAAGAAGCACATGACCTTGCCTTCGTAGCTGGCGTGCTTCCCGGAGGGGGCCCTGCCCTCGATCGCGGCCGCGACCTGCTCCGCGATGACCGGGGCCTCGAAATGCGCCGTCGACCCGGCCTTCGAGAGCGGCAGGTCCGTCGCGTCCCCGAGCGCGAAGACGTTCGCGCGGCCGCCGACCTTGAGGGTGTGACGGTCCGTGGGGAGCCACCCACCCGGGGCCGGCGCGAGCCCTGCGTCCATGACGAGCTGCGCGCCGGCATGCGGTGGCACGAGGATGAGGAGGTCGTACTGGAGCTCCTCGCCCTCGAGGCTCTTCACGAGCTTCGCCTGCGGGTCGATCTCATCGACGTTGAAGAACGTGTGGAGCTCGATCCCCTTCTCCTCGAGGATCGGCGTCGCCATCTCCGATACGCTCTCGATGGTGAAGGCGCGCCCGATCGGGGAGCAGTAGTGCATCTCGGTCCTGTCGCGGAGGCCGCGGTCTCGCAGCTCCGATTCGATGAGGAACGACACTTCGAGCGGCGCCGGCGGGCACTTGTACGGCATCCCGGCGATCCCGACGACGATCTTCCCACCAGTGAAGGCGTCCAGCGCCTTGCGGAGCTTCGCGGCCGCCTTCGCCGAGTAGAAGTGGTGCGCCTCCTCCGCGAAGTGCTCGATCCGCTCCGGCATGATCCGCGACCCCGTCGCGAGGACGAGCTGGTCGTAGTTGAGCCGGTCGCCGTTGTCGAGCTCGACCACCTGGCCCTCGACGTCGATGTTCGTCGCGTTGGCGACGACGAGGTTGACCCGGCTGTCGAGCAGGCTCCGCTCCGGACGGGAGAGGTTCTTCGCCCTCTCGCCGCCCATCGCGATGTACATGAACCCGGGCTGGTAGACGTGCTGGCCGGTCGAGTCGACGACCGTCACGTCCGCCTCGCCCGCGGCGATCCGTTTCCTGAGCTTGCGGGAGACGAGGTTCGCGGCGAGCGTGCCGCCGACGCCTCCCCCGACCACGAGCACGCGCTTCACGTCGCCTACCGCATCTTCTCGACGACGATCTCGTCATAGCCGTCGCGATCGAAGACGCCGATGAGGCGGTGACCCGCCTTCTCGATCCACTTCGGGATGTCCGTCTTGCTGCCCTTGTCCGCGGAGAGGATCGCGATGACGTCGCCGACCTGGCCCTCCTTGATGCCGCGGATGAGCTCCATGAGCGGGCCCGGGCAGAAGGATCCGCGGGCGTCGATCGTCCGCGTGATCGCGGGCACGGTGCTGTCTGTCACGGTGGTCTCCCTTCGCTGAGGCGGGCTGCGCCGGGGGTCGCCCAAGGGCGCTTCGAACGGGCGCGAGGAGTCGCGCGGCCGGCGCGACGTCGCCGAGCCGGCCGCGCGGGAAGTCAGATGAAGAGCGGGGCGCTGCCCTCCGACAGGAGGCCGATGACGGTCGCGGCGCCCGCGGGCTCGCCCATCCCCTCGATCATGTCGTCCTTCGTCAGGCCGAACATGTCCATCGTCATCTGGCACGGGATGAACTCGACGCCCATCGCCTGGGCCGCCTCGAGGAGCTCCTTGGGGCTCGCGACGTTGTACTGCTTGGCGAGCTTGAACATCATCCACGGGCCCATGCCCATGAAGTTCATCTTGCTGAGCTTGCGGTGCGATACGCCGGGCCGCTGCATGAAGCTCATCATCTTCTGCATCCAGTTCTGGCCCGTGATCCGCTTGCCGTCCTTCACGAACGTCTGCAGGCCCCAGAACGTGACGAAGACCCGGGTCTTCACGCCCATCGCGGCACCGGTCGACGCGAGGATCATCGTCGCCCACGTCTTCTCGAGCTCGCCGCTGTAGTTGATGATGAGGATGTCCCTCAGGGCGGTCTCGACCGCCGGCTGGACCGGCGCGGGCTCCACCTGCGGAGGAACGGCCGCGACGACCTGTTCGGCATGGCTGGCCGCCATGTCGACCGGGCGCTCGATGGTCGGGGTGGTCATCGGGATCCCCTCACTTCTTGCGGAGTACGAAGCGGTAGACGCCGCCGTCCGCTGATTGCTCGACGATCTCGTTACCGGTCGACTTCGACCAGGCCGCGAAGTCCTTGACCGATCCTGCGTCGGTCGCGAGGACCTCGAGGAGCGCCCCGGACGGGATCTCCTTCGCCGCCTGGGCCGTCTTCACGATCGGCATCGGGCAGCTGAGGCCCTTCGCATCGACCGTCCGGGCGATCTCCAGCGTGGACATGTGTCCCTTCCTTTCGTCCCGCTGCGTGCCGGGCTCCCCGGACGCGCGGTGGCCCGCGATCTCAGATGAAGATGATGTCGCCTTCGTCGGTGTTGAGGTAGAACGCCGTCACGCCCTCGACGCCGTCGACGATCGGATCGAGATCGGATCCCTCGAGGTGGAGGAGGTCCATCGAGAGCGAGCACGCCTGGATGTCGACTTCGCCGAGCTCCTTCGCCTGCGCGAGCGTCTCCTTCCAGCTGGCCTGCCCCGCCGCATGGAGGGCGTCGACGGCGACGCGACCCTCGGCGCCGGCCTCGGGTGCGAGGCCGTGGTCGAGGTCGATGCGGTCCTTCCGGAACGCATCGAGCGCCCAGTACTGCAGGAAGATGTTCACGCGCTTGCCGAGCGCGGCGGCTCCCGCGGTGAGGACGGCGGCAACCTGGAGCTTGTCGTCCGTACCGGAGAAGAGGACGAGGTTGATCGTGTCGGCCATGGGAACCTCAGGCAGTGAGCGGGGTGGCCGAGCTCGCGGAGGCGTCATCGGCCTCGGCCCGGTCGGAGATCTCGGAGAGCCGAGCCAGCCGACGCATGAGGACACCGCGCATCACCGCGCAGGCCACCACGACGTCGGGGTCCGCGAGACGGTAGAACACTTCGCGGCCGGTCCGCTCCGACTCCACGACCCCGGCGGCACGCATGACCGCGAGATGCTGGGAGGCGTTCGGCTGGCTGATCCCGAGCTCGTCCGCGAGCCGGCCGACGTCGCACGGTCCCGCCGCCAGCACGTGGATGATCTCCAGCCGGCGAGGGCTCGCGAGCGTCTTGAGGACTTCGGCCTGGAGCGCGTAGATCGAGTCCATTCGCGGAGTTTCCGTCATCTGCGAATGTCTGCATATGTCCGCCGGGCCCACCGGGACAGGCCGACCGACCCCCGGCGATGGGCCATGCGGCCCGGGCCATGCGGCAGGGTCCTGGACCGTCTTCGGACGGGTCGGCGACTCTGGTGCCGTCCGGCACTGGGAAGCGCGGCGCCGGGGGCCGATAGTCGAGGGACCGGCCCGGACCGCGCTCCTTGGTGGAGTCGGACCCGACCGGCAGCGACGCTCAGGAGGCGCCGAGATGGCGATCCGGCAGCCGGAAACGGCCGGGGGCCCCAACCCCGGCCTCCTCGACTGGCTCGCGAGTCGCGAGATCGACTACGAGCTCCACGAGCACCCCGAGACCTTCACCGCGCGCGAGACCGCGCGGGTCGAGCATGTCGACCCGTCGGAGTTCGCGAAGACCCTCGCGGTGGTCGCCGACGACGGCCGGCAGGCGCTCCTCGTGCTCCGCGCGAGCGACCAGCTCGATCTTGCGAGGGCGGCGCGGGCCCTCGATGCGAAGAAGATCCGCCTGCTCCTGGAGGACGAGATGGAACTCCTCGACCCCATCAGCGAGATCGGGACGACCCCACCGGTCGGCGTCCTGATGGACATCCCGACGATCGCGGACCACGCCATCGCCCAGGATCGCGAGATCACCTTCAACGCGGGCAGCCACCGCTACTGCGTGCACGTGGAGCGGGCCCGGTGGCAGCGAGAGTCGGACGTCCACTTCGCCGATCTCGCCCAACGGCCGGACGGCGCCCCGACCTGGGAACGGGCCTGACGGGACCGCCACGACGCGGCGGAGCGGGTCGAGCGCGGCCCGCCGGCCCATCTCCGGACAGCACCGTCCCGGCGCGCATCGGCGTGCCCCGGGCGATGCCTCATCGTCTTCACCCCGGGCGGACATGGCAGCCCGGGACCGGCGTGGAACGGAGTCCCCGATGACGATCGCACAGCGACGGATCACGCTCGTCTGGATCGACGCCGACGGCGCGTCGATCGTCCGCTGGCCGCAGAGCCAGGACGTCGAGCGGCTGGAGTCGGAGGTGCCCGCACACCGCAGGTCGACCGGCCACGTCCGCCACGAACCCGCGGCAGGGCACGGCGGCGTCGCGCCCCAGGACGCGGGGGAGCGCCACCGCAACGAGCACCTGCGCCGGTTCATCGCGACGGTCGCGGACACGGTGGAGGCGGATGACGAGCTGGCGGTCATCGGCCCCGGGACGGTGTTCGAGTCGCTCGCGCGACTCATCGCCGATCGTGACCGGACTCACGCGCGGAGCAGGGTGATCCACGTCGAGACGTCGAAGCCGCTGACCGACCGGCAGCTGGTGGCTCGCGCGCGAGAGCTCGCCGGTGCCCCGCCGCGCCGGCGAGCCGTGGGCGTGGCCGGGACGTAGATTCGTGGGTCCGGCGGCCTGCCGAAGCCTCAGCGGGTGGCCGTCAGCAGCCGCCGGACCTCCGCGTCCTCGACCTGGTCGAAGCGCTCATACCACTGCCCGACCGACCAGAACGGCGCCGGGATGGCGAGGAGCACGAGCGCGTCCACAACGGGCGTGAGCAGGCGGACGGCCTCGTCGGACGCCACCGGCGCGGCGACGATGGTCCGTGCCGCGCCCAGTGCGCGAGCGGCGAGGACGGCCGCGTGGACCGTGGCGCCGGTCGCGATCCCGTCGTCGACGAGGATCGCCGTCCGACCGTGGAGATCGGTCCTCGGCAGGTCGCCCCTGAGCCGGAGCTCCCGCTCGCGCGCCCGGTCGATCTCCGGCCCGGCGAGCGCCGCGATGGCGTCATCCGACAGGCCGGTGGAGCGCCGGGCCCACGGCTCGACGATCGTCGTCCCGTCCGCGGTGACGGCACCGAGCGCGAACTCGGGGTTGCCCGGCGCGCCGATCTTGTGGGCGACGAGAACGTCGAGGGGCACGCCGAGGGCGTCCGCGACCGCCGCAGCGACCACGACTCCGCCGCGGGGGATCCCGAGGACGACGGCCGGCGGCGCAGGAACGAGGCCCCCACCCACGCCCGACCCTCCGCGGAGCCGGGCCGCGACAGCCTCGCCGAGGAGCATGCCCGCGGAGGCTCGATCGCGGAGCGGGAGGTGGACCGTCATGGTCGCCGGGTCACCGCGCCGCCCGGGCGGACCGGGCGCGGATGGGCTGGCGCATCGAAGCCTCCTCGTGCTCACCCGCGGTTCGGCGGATGGGCCGGTCGCCGGGGGTTGGCGGGGGCCACGTGGTCCGGCAACGCCCTCGGGCGACACGGTACGGGCGGCGGAGACCGGCCGCCAGTGCCGAACGGCGGTCCGCGCGGCCGTCGGCTGCGGGCAGGTCCGTCCCGCACATCGAGGTCGGTACCCACGGCCCTGTCGGAGGCGACCGGACGGCGCGACGCTCGCAGCGCACCCGGGATGCGGGGTGCGCCCGCAGCCGGAGGACACCGTCCCATGTCCCTCTCCCCACTCGCGAGCCCGCCGGTCTCGACCGTCGGTGCCGGGGTCGCGCGGGCATTCTCTCCGCTCGTCATCGCCGTTGACCGCTGCAAGGGCTGCAGCCTCTGCGTCGTCGCCTGCACGAAGGACTCGCTCGAGCTCGACCCGACGCGGGTGAACGTGCTGGGGTACCACCCGGTCCGGCTCGTCGAGGGGGCGGCGTGCTCGAGCTGCGCGATCTGCGCCCGTGTCTGTCCCGACGCGGTGTTCACGGTGCTCGCGCCCCCGCGGGGGACGGAGCGATGACCGCGGTGGAGGAGCGGTTGGCCGTGGCGTCGACCACGGCGGAGGAGCGGGCGGCCGTGGCGTCGACCACGCCGCGGACCCGGATCCTGCGGAAGGGCAACGAGGCGATCGCGGAGGCCGCCATCCGCGCGGGGTGCGATGCGTACTTCGGATACCCGATCACCCCGCAGGCAGAGCTCCTCGAATGGATGGCACGCCGGATGCCCGAGGAGGGCCGCGTCTTCGTCCAGGCGGAGAGCGAGCTCGGTGCCATCAACATGGCACTCGGCGCCGCGGCGACGGGCGCTCGGGTGATGGTGAGCAGCTCCAGTCCCGGGATGAGCCTCCTGGCCGAGACGATGAGCTACATGGCCGGCTCCGAGCTCCCCGTCCTCGTCATCAACGTCATGCGCGGTGGGCCCGGGCTGGGGGGCATCGGGCCGAGCCAGGGCGACTATTTCCAGGCGACGAAGGGCCACGGGCACGGCGACTACCGCGTGCCGGTCCTCGCGCCCTCGTCGATCGGCGAGGCGATGGCGCTCGTGGCGGATTCGTTCGAGATCGCGGAGCGTTACCGGACGCCGGTCATCCTCCTCGCGGACGGCATCCTCGGCCAGGCGATGGAGCCGGTCGAGGAGGTCTACCGGACCCCACCCCGGATCGCCGCCGAGTGGGCCCTCTCCGGTGCCGACGGCCGGCCGCCGCGGGTCGTGAAGTCCATGCACCTCCGGCCCGAGGCGCTCGAGGCTCACAACCGCCACCTCCGCTCGAAGGAGGCGGCCATCCGCGATCACGAGGTCCGCTGGGCGGGCGAACACCTCGAGGACGCCGACCTCGTGATCGTGGCGTACGGGACGTCGGCTCGAGTCGCCCGGACGGCGATCGCCACCGCCCGCGCCTCGGGGATGAAGGCAGGGCTCTTCCGGCCGATCTCGCTCTGGCCGTTCCCGAGCGTCCAGGTCCGTTCGCTCGCGGACCGCGCGCGCGCCTTCCTCGTCGTCGAGATGTCCGCCGGCCAGATGGTCGAGGATGTCAGGCTCGCCCTCGAGGGCGCGCGACCCGTCGCGTTCCACGGCCGGACCGGCGGGATGGTCCCGACGCCGGGAGAGGTGGTCGCCGCGCTCCACAGGCTCGACATCCGCGTCGGAGGGACCGGGCGATGACCACGCCGCCGGCCGAAGCGCCCGGGCCGCGGGTCATCTACGCTCGACCCGCGCTCCTCGCCGAGCGTTCCACGAGCTACTGCCCCGGATGCGGGCACGGGGTCGTCCATCGACTCATCGCGGAGGTGCTCGGGGAGCTGGACCTCGGCCCCAGGACGATCGCGGTCGCCCCGGTCGGTTGCGCGGTCTTCGCGTACGACTACCTGAACCTCGATTTCGTCGAAGCGCCGCACGGCCGCGCCCCTGCCGTCGGGACGGGGATCCGGCGAGTCCGTCCCGATGCGTTCGTCCTCACCTATCAGGGCGACGGCGACCTCGCGTCGATCGGGACCGCCGAGATCGTCCATGCGGCCGCGCGTGGTGAGCGGATCACCGCGGTCTTCGTGAACAACGGCGTCTACGGCATGACCGGCGGCCAGATGGCACCGACCACCCTCGTCGGACAGAAGACGACGTCGACGCCCACCGGCCGCGACCCGGCATTCCACGGGAACCCGATCCCGATGACAGAGATGCTCGCGGTGCTGCCCGGGGTCGCCTACGCGGCGCGCGGCAGCATCGCGGACGCCGCGTCGATCGGCAGGACGAAGTCGTACCTGAAGAAGGCCTGCCAGGTCCAGCTCGCCGGGGCCGGGTTCGCGATCGTCGAGGTGCTCTCCAACTGCCCGGTGGGGTGGGGCATGACGCCGGTCGAATCGATGGAGTGGCTCACCGACCACGTCACCCCGATCTACCCGCTGGGCGTCATCGCGGATCGGACCGGCCCCACGAGGGCCGTCGCCTCCGGTCGGACGGATCCGGCTCCGGCCCCGACGGCGGCCGCCCCTACGGACCCGGCTCCTGCCCCGACGGCAGGGGGCTGACCATGGAGCGATCCGTCGTGTTCGCCGGGTTCGGTGGCCAGGGCCTCCTCTTCGCCGGCCAGATCCTTGCCCAGGCCGCGATGGACGAGGACCGCGAGGTCGTCTGGATCCCCTCGTACGGACCGGAGATGCGGGGCGGGACCGCGTCGTGCACCGTCATCCTCTCGGAGGATCCGGTGGGGTCGCCGGTCGTCGATCGCCCCGATGTCGCGGTCGTGCTCAACCCGCCGTCGCACGCCAGGTTCGCGCCCACGGTCGCGCCCAACGGCATCCTCATCACGAACTCGACGCTCATCGACGCGCGGGCGGACCGGGCGGACGTGTCGGAGATCGCGCTCCCGCTCTCGGAGCTCGCCGCGGCCGCGGGCGACCCGCGCCTGGTGAGCGTCGTCGCGCTCGGGGTCGTCGCCGCGCGGACCGGCCTGGTCCTGCCGGCGTCGGTCCACCGGGCTCTCGTCGAGATCGTGGGACGGAAGAAGCCCGCCATCCTGGCGGCGGACCTCGCGGCCTTCGACGCGGGCCTCCGCGCCGCCGGGGGCACGCCGATCGGGGAGATCGTCCGTGACGAGATCCGCCTCCTCACCGACGAGGAGCGCGAGCCGGAGCCCATCGGCCGCGAGCCCTGACCCCGTCGCGGCAGGGCATCGCAGCGGCCCCGCCGATTTCGATCCGACGCGAACGCGTCCTGCACGCGGGGCCCGCCTCGCCCGTCGCCGACGCGTACCCTAGGGAGCGAAGGCGCCACGTCCGGATGCCCATGCCGGAGCGATGAAGCCCCGGTCCCGGCCGCGCCACATGGAGGGATGCACGGGATGGAAGCGCTGCTCCTGGGACTGCTCGCGCTGCTCGTCGGCGCGGCGTTCTGTTTCGTCGGCTACCGGTTCTTCCTCATCCTCCTCCCGATCTGGGGGTTCCTCGTCGGGCTGGCCGCGGGAGTCAACGGGATGGCTGCCCTGTTCGGGCAGAGCTTCCTCTCGAGCGCGACCGGGATCGTCGTGGGGCTGGTCATCGGCCTCGTGTTCGCGGTCCTCTCGTACCTGTGGTGGTACGTCGCGGTCGCGGTCCTCGGCGGGACGGTCGGCTACGCGATCGGCGGCGGAGCGCTCGCGGCGATCGGCATCGACCCCGGCTTCATCACGTTCCTCGCGGGCCTCGCGCTGGGCGCGGTGTTCGTCGTGGGGATCCTCGTCCTCAACATCCCCAAGTTCATGATCCTCCTCCTCACGGCGGCCGGAGGAGCCGGCGCGATCGTCCTCGGGGTAGCGCTCATCTTCGGCCGCGTGAAGGTCGACAGCCTCGGCGAGGGCGGCGTCGTGGGAGGCGTGCTCCAGGACTCGATCATCTGGACGCTCGCCTGGGTCGTGCTCACGGTCGTGGGCTACATCGTCCAGCTCCAGTCCACGCGCAACTTCCAGATCGAGGTCGAGCGATACCGCTATGGGGGGACGTCCGGCAGGGCCTGACGAGCGGGCAGACGTCGCGCCCGGGCCCAGAGGGCGGCGCGTCATCGGACGTCCGGACGCTCCGCCGGGGTGCCGAGCGCGTGCGAAGATGCGCGTGAACGACGGTGCCCGAGCCCTTGGGGCGCGTCGCGCACGGAGGGACGATCGTGACCGACCAGACTCCGCCCGGAGCGGGTGGCATGCCCACCCCCGATGAGGCGCTCGCCGCCGCCGGCGCTGCGCCGACGGCACAGGTCGCCGACGCGCAGCAGGCACCCGCGCCGGAGGCCCCGGCGGCCATTCCCGTGACGGCCCAGGTCGCCGCCGCGCCGCAGCCAGCCGCGCCGGAGGCCCCGGCGGCCGTCGGCTGGGTCCAGCCCCACCAGCAGCCGGCCGGTCCCCCGCCCGGCGCGTGGTCCACCTACACGGCGGCCCCCGAGCGGGGTCCGGCCGCGGGCTGGCAGTACGCCGGCTTCTGGATCCGCGCCGCCGCGTGGATCATCGACGGCTTCATCCTCGGCTTCGTCACCACGATCCTCTGGATGGTCGTCCTCGCGGTCGCCGCCGCGATCGGCCTGGGTGCCGTCGCGACATCAGGGCTCGACTCGACGAACGGCCTCACGCAGGAACAGGTCGCGGTCCTCGGCGTGGGCATCGTCGCGGCGACCTCCTTCCTCCTGATCATGACGATCCTCGTCACGGTCCTCTACTTCGTCCTGCTCTGGGTCAAGCGCGGCGCCACGATCGGACAGTCGGTCCTCGGGCTCCGCGTCGTCCGCAGGGCCGATGGCGGCCCCATCGGCTGGGGCACGGCGATCGTCCGCTACATCGTCCTGTGCATCGGCTTCGCGGTCATCTACCTCGGCGTCATCTGGGTCGCGTTCGACGACCGGAAGCGCGGGTGGCACGACCTCGCCGCGGGCACGCTCGTGGTGAAGCGCGGCTGAGGGCGACCCCTCGGGGCTCCTGCGCGGCCGCTGCCCACCACGCACGGCCGCTGCCCACCACGTCGAAGGCCGGTCCCGCTGGACCGGCCTTCGAGCTTGATCGCGGGTCGTGGCGGATCAGGCGTGCCCGGCGATCTCCCGGAGCCGGAGCGCGAGCGCCCCGCCCTCGACGGCCTTGAGGATCGCCGCGCCGATCCCGCTCGCGGTGGCCTCGCGTCGCTCGTCCGCGCCCCAGTACGAGGCGAGGACGGCGATCCGGCGGGACTCGAGTACACCGTCGAGCGCCTCGACGACCGCGCGCCAGCCGCCCCGGATGGCCGCATCGACGAGGACGACATCGGGCTCCGTGTAGCGGGCCGCGATCCGGGCAGCCTCGGCGGAGCTGACCTGGCCGACGAGGACGAAGCCATGGCGCGTCAGGTGCGCCGCGAGGGCGTCCGACGCCGCGGGGTCGTCGCTCACGAGGATGAGCCGGTCCGTCCCTGGGTGGTCGTCGAGCATGGCATTACCATGCGGCGGTCCCGCGCGCGGCCCGGAGGGACGAGGGCACCCTTTCACCGGGCCATTCGGCCCTGCCACCGGTCGCGTCGTCCCGTCTATCGTCCGGGCCGTGGCGAGCGCCGCAGGGGACGCGCGGCGCTCGCCGCCGTTCGTTCCGGACGCGGGTTCCGCGCCGGGCGCGCGATCACCCGGTCCGGGCGGCACGACCGGGTGGCGCATTCTCCATCCTCTCCCGCCGACGGGCGCACGCGGCGCTGCCGGCTGATGACCGCTCGAGGCCCGCCGCAGCCAACTACAGGTAGTGGGTCTGCTTCGCCTGGCTCACGAGCTCGTCGCGGAAGTCCGGATGCGCGATGGCGATGAGCCGCTTCGCGCGCTCGCTGATCCCTTGGCCGTAGAGCTCCGCGACGCCGTACTCCGTCACCACGGTGCGCACATGGGAGCGCGTCGTGACCACACCCGCGCCCTCCCGGAGGAACGGGACGATCCTCGAGTGCTTCCCGTCGCCGGCCGTCGACGGCAGCGCGATGATGGGCCGCCCTTCCTCGGCGAGTGCCGCGCCGCGGATGAAGTCCATCTGGCCGCCTACGCCGCTGTAGAGCCTCCAGCCGATCGAATCGGCGTTCACCTGGCCGGTGAGGTCGATGGAGATCGCGGAGTTGATGGCGACCATGCGCCGGAAGCTCCGGATGACGTGGGTGTCGTTCGTGAAGTCGACGGGGCGCATCTCGACCATCGGGTTGTCGTGCACGAACCGGTAGAGCCGCTCCGTACCCATCATGAACGTGCAGACGATCTTGCCCCGGTTCCGCGACTTGGCCATCCCGGTGACCACGCCCGCCTCGACGAGGTCGACGACGCAGTCGGTCATCATCTCCGTGTGGATCCCGAGGTCCTTCTTGTCCATGAGGAACTGGGTCACGGCCGCCGGGATGGCACCGATCCCCATCTGGAGCGTGGCACGGTCCGGGACGAGCTCCGCGACGTACTGTCCGATGCGCCGCTCGACCTCGCCGATCTCCGGGTCCGCGTGCAGGTACGGCGGGATGTCCACCTCGATGGCGAGGTCGATGTCGTCGACGTGGATGAAGCTCTCGCCGAGGGTGCGCGGCATCGCGCGGTTGAGCTGCGCGATGACAGTCGTCGCAGCTGGGATGGCCGCGTGCATCGCCACGACGCTCGTCCCGAGCGAACAGAACCCGTGCACGTCGGGTGGCGAGACGTTGATGAGCACCGCGTCGAGGGGGAGGATCCCCGACCTGAAGAGATCAGGGATGTCGGACAGGAAGACCGGGATGTACTCCGCACGCCCGTCGTTCACGGCCTTGCGCGCGTTCGGCCCGATGAAGAGGGCCTTGTGGTGGAAGCTCTCGGCGACCTCCGGGGTGAGGTGCGGCCCGGGGCCCTCCGTGTGGAGGTGGACGACCTGCACGTCGCGGAGCTCCGGCGCGCGGGCCACGAGCGCATCGAGCAGGACGGACGGCGTGGCAGCCGCGCACTGGACGTAGACCTGGTCGCCGGACCGGATGCCCGCGACCGCTTCAGGGGCGGTGACGATCTTCATGCCGTCATTCTGGGGGCCCGGTCCCGACGCCGCGCCGTCCGAATCGCCCCCGGTGGACGGCCGACCGGCACGTGCCGGGACGTGCCGTCGGCCCGCAGCCGCCGGCCCGCAGCCGCCGGCACGGCGCCGGCCAGCAGGGGCCCGGGGCTAGTAGTCGGAGATCGGCGGCCGGTGACGCGCGACGAAGGCCGCGGCCTGGGCGCGGCGTTCGAGGTTGAGCTTGGAGAGGATCGAGCTCACGTAGTTCTTCACCGTCTTGTCCGACAGGAAGACCTCGGCCGCGATCTCCTTGTTCGTCTTGCCCTCCGCCACGAGCATGAGGATCTTCTGCTCCTGGGCGGTGAGCTGCGCGAGCTCGTCCTGGTAGGTCCCACTCGCGATCCGGCGGACCCGCTCGAGGACCTTCTCCGTCACGGCGGGGTCGAGGAGCGACTCACCCCGGCCCACCGCCTCGAGCGCGGCGATCAGGTCCCGCGCGCGGATCTGCTTGAGCAGGTACCCGCTGGCGCCCGCGATGATCGCCGAGAGGACGGCCTCCTCGTCCGGGTAGCTGGTGAGCATGACGATGCGCGTCGCGGGGTACTCGGCGCGGATCTCGCGGCACGCCTCGATGCCCGACCCGTCCGGCAGCCGTACGTCCATGACGACGAGGTCCGGCTGGAATCGCCGCGTCGCGTCGAGCGCCTCCTCGACCGTGCCCGCCTCGGCGACGACCTGAAACCGGTCCCGACGCGCGAGCAGGGCGACGAGGCCCTGGCGGACGACCTCGTGGTCGTCGACGACGAGCAGTCGGAGCTGGCGGACCTCCTGGCGGCCCTCGCTGGTCTCGGTCACCCTTCTCCTCCGGACGCCGCATCCGGTCGCGGCAGCGTCACGATGATACGCGTCCCCGATCCGGCCCGGCTGTCGACCTGGAGCGTCCCGCCGATCCCCGCGGCGCGGTTCCGCATGTTGAGGAGCCCCTGGTGGCCCGGCCCGCGACGGCGGCCCGCCTCGAAGCCCGTCCCGTTGTCCGAGACCGTGATGGCGAGTCGACCGTCCGCGCCGGCGAACTCGACCGTCGCCCGGGTCGCCTTGGCGTGGCGGGCGACGTTGCTCAGTGCCTCGCGCGTGATGATGAGGAGCTGGGCGGTCGTCTCACCGGGAAGCTCGAGGTCGCGCGCTGCGCTCGCGACCAGCTCGAGATCGATCATCGTGTTGACGCGAAACTCCTCGACGAGCGCGTCGAGGCCCGCAGCAAGCGTCATCCCTTTGAGCAGCTCCGGACGGAGCCCGAAGATGAAGTTCCGGATGTCGCGGATCGTCTTGTCGAGGTCGTCGATGGCACGGTCGACCCGCTGACGCGCCTCGTCCGGCTCCTCGTCCATGAGCTCCGGGACGTCCTCGAGCGAAAGCCCCACCGCGTAGATCGACTGGATGATCCCGTCGTGGAGGTCCTTGCCGATGCGCTCGCGCTCCTCGATGACGGCGAGCCGCTGCACCTGCTCGTGGAGTCGAGCGTTCTCGATGGCGATCCCGGCGTGACGGGCGAAGGTCTCGACGAGTCGCTGGTCGTCCGCCGTGAAGGAGGCGCCGTCGCGCTTCTCGGTCAGGTAAAGATCGCCGATCGAGCGTCCCTTGACC